>JBDNHG010000229.1:0-2416 GCA_041688925.1 Acidimicrobiales bacterium
CAGGTCGTGCGAGAGTTCGCTGAGCAGCCCGTAGAACTCGTTTCGCTCGTTGTCGTCCCAATCGTTTGACCAGAATCCGGACGTATGCACGTTGTGGAACAGGCGCTCGAGCTGCTGATCTGTCAGAGCGGCGAGCACGAGTTCTCGTTGCTCAGGTGTGAGTGCGCCGAGCTCATCGCGCACATCATTGAGTTCGCCTTCGGACATGCCGAGCTCGTTGCCCTTGTCGATTTTGGCGGTGATTCGATCGAGTGCAGCCTGACCATCGGCGCCAAGATGTGCCACGGGTTCGTCATCGTCCCCGGGAGGCTCTGCCACGTCGGGCGGGGCCACGACAGGTTGGGGATCTCCCGCGGGGGCAGCGGGGCCGTGCCGTCGGCACCAACCGTGACACCCGGTATGTCGGCCGTCGCATTTCGCCCCGGGTCAGTATCGCCGGGCGTGTACGAGCTGTCGCCCGGTTCGTATGAACTTTCGCCGACACCTTCGAACGTTGCGACCCGATCGGCGAGCTCGACGATCGTTGAGCCGACGACCGACGCCGCCAGCGCTGCGGCCATGGCCAGCGCTGCCATGACGATGAGCCATTACGCGATCTCACCCTGTTCGTCGCCCAGACGGTGTCTGCTACGGGACCCCCATGTCACTGAGATCGAACATAGAGATGACTGCGAAGTGATGCAAAGGGGATGCGTCCCCTTGGTTTCAGCGGTTACAAGCCGTCGAGGAAGGCGGCGAGTGCCTCGTTGACGGCCGCAGGGGCTTCCTGTTGCACCCAGTGGCCCACGCCGGGAACGATGGTGGTTCCCCGAAAGTCATCGCACGCAAAGGGAGCGAAGTCGTAGAGGTCGAGGCCATCGACGAATTTGCGCACCATGTCGAGTTCGCCACCGATGAAGGTCGCTGGTTGGGTGAGATTCGGGTTAGGTCGGGAACCAAGCTGCTCGGCATCAACCGTCTGGGCCCGGTACCGATTGAGTGGTCCGGTCCAACCGCCGGCATGCATGGCATCGCCATATACCTGCAGGTCTTCGGGCGATGCCCACGCAGGAAACGGATCAGGATCGACGAGTCCGTCGAGCATGCTCGCGTCGGCTGGTTTGTCACTGAGGAACGCACCGACGCCGTCGCCCGACGCGGAGTAGTAGATCATGCGGATGCTGCGCAGCGAATCGGCACCGAGCTCGGCTTCGGCCTCGTCGCCTCGATCGGCGAAGTAGATCTGGTAGAAGAACTTGTTTTGGGTCGTGTACCGATCACGCCACATTGCGAGGGCATCGTCGGCGCCGACAGGCAGGTAGGGGACGCTGAGCCCGGCGACGGCGCTCACCTTGTCGGGATAGAGCCGTGCGGTGTTCCATGCGATGGGTGCGCCCCAGTCGTGCCCGAACACGATGGCCGTGCCGCTACCGAGTTCGTCGATGACCGCAGCCGCGTCGCTTGCAAGCTCGACCAGCGAATAGGCAGCTATCTCGTCGGGTTTCGACGAACCGCCGTAGCCACGGACGTCCATGGCCACGACCCGATAGCCACGTTCGGAAAAGAACTGCATCTGGTGTCGCCACGAGTACCAGAGCTCGGGCCAGCCGTGGACACACAGGATGAGGGGGCCTTCGCCTTGGACTGCGACGTTAAGTGTGACGTCGCCATTCTCGACAGTCACGAATTCGACGAGGTCTGATTCCATCCGCTCAAACCTACTCATGTCGAGCGGGTCGACGGAGGTTGCCACTGTTTGGTTGCCAGCGCTTGGTTGCCAGAGTGTGCAAGCCCGGCCCGAGCGGATACTGCCCTGGCATAGGCCGCATAGGCCGCATCGGCCCCGTCAGCCCATCGCTGCACAGGGGAAACATGTTCGCCGTCCAAAAGACGCGACCGACCCAGCCCATGTGCATTCCTGGCAATAGAGTCCCAACGTGACCGAGGAGACATCAATAGGCAAGGTGGGCCGCGCCGCTCGAAACCTCCAGATCGCTGGCTTGGGATCAAAGGTTGCCGGCCGGTGGGGCGCCCACAAGGCGCGCCGGATCTTTGCAGACGCCGAACGCAAGGAAGAGCTCGACCGCGAGTTCGAACTGAAGACAGCAGAAGACGTCGTCAAGCGGCTCGGCAACATGAAAGGCGCCTTCATGAAGCTCGGCCAGATGGCCAGCTATCTCGACCAGGGCATGCCCGAGCACATGCGCAAGACCCTGTCTGCGCTGCAACAGGATGCACCGCCGATGAGCCATGAGCTAGTCGTCGGCGCAGTCACCGCTGAGCTGGGTGCGCCGCCGACAGAAGTCTTCGCCGAGTTTGACCGCGAGCCGATCGCTGCTGCGTCCATAGGACAGGTTCATCGAGCGTTGACCCACGATGGACGAGCTGTGGCTGTCAAAGTGCAGTATCCCGGCGTCGACGAGGCGATCAAAAACGA
>JBDNHG010000230.1:0-5896 GCA_041688925.1 Acidimicrobiales bacterium
ACCCTGCTCGGCGCCGCAAATCGAGACCCCGCACAGTTCCGTGACCCCGACCGGTTCGATATCACCCGTGACCAGGGACCGCCGATGAGTTTTGCGTCGGGTATTCACTATTGCCTTGGTGCGAACCTGACGCGGGCCGAGGGCCAAGAAGTGTTTGGGTCGCTCATCGAGCGATGTGCCTCGATCGAGCTGGCCGGCGACCTGGTGCAACGCAACCGAATGACGTTGCGAGGATTCACTTCGGTGCCCGTCGCTGTCACCGCCCGCTAACCATCCGCTAACCACCGACACGGTCTCATGGCTGTTGCCTACGGGGCTAGTGGGGAGCGTGCTAATTACCGGGGTGCCGGAGTTTGTTGCTGAATCGGAACTAATATTGTTGGGTGCATTGGCGTATTCGTTGTCGGCTGGTCGGCTTGGTCATATCGGTGTGTGCTGTGGCCGCATCGTGTAGCCCTTCGCAGGGCGAACCGCTGGCGCTTGCGATGATCGACCAAGCGCCCGCTGTCACCGCAACGGCGGTGCCAACAACGGCCCCGGTCGACATGCCGACTCCGCAACCCACGCCTGAACCAACGGCGACGCCGGCTCCGCCAACGCCCATTCCTCCTACCTCTATCCCGCCCACCGCAACATCGCTTGCGATCCCCACCGCAACCTCAGCTCCCGTCGCCGCCTTAGCCGCGGCCGACGTCCCGGCGCCAGCGACAGCGACAGCAGTGCCCACGCAACCACCAGCGACGGTCCAGCCGCCGGCAGCGACAGCGATAGCCGAGGTCACCGCAACGCCGGTGCCGGTACCTACAGCGACCGTTGCACCGACACCTGCGCCGACGGCCACCGTCAAACCGACCCCTGAACCCGGTGGACAAGGCGGGCCCCCTGTGTCCCATGTCGTCACGAGTCTCGGCTACGTCACGTTGGGTCAAGCCGGTCGAGCAACCGTGATCATTCCGTCGGCGCTGGTCGAGATCATTGGATTCCACCAGGCGAGCCATCCGGGAGCCCAAGCAATCAATGCGTCCGCATCAGGGCTCAGCACGATGGTGTTGTCGTCGCGCTCACGGGGAACACCAGCGACGTCGGCGGCCGACATCGTCGTACCGCCGGGTGAACCGTTGCGAGCACCGGTTACCGGAACCGTCGTCGCCGCCCGCGAGTATGTGTTGTATTGCCAGTACAAAGACAAGCTGGTCTATATCGAGCCCGATGGCTTGCCTGGCTGGCAAGTACGGCTCTTCCACATCACCGGAGATATCCCCGTCGTCGGTGCGCGTGTCATTGCGGGCGAAACAATTGTGGCCAGCGGCGGAGCCAACCCACTGCCGTTCGAATCGCAGGTCGACGAGTTCACGGCCGAACCTTCATGGGCCCATACCCATCTCGAGGTGGTTGACACCTCGGTACCCGACGATCGTCCTGCCGGCGGCGGCTGCTGAGCTGACCGACCCCACCATGCCGCTTCGCTAGCTATCAGCTTCTGTACCTATGCGGCTCTTCAGCCTGCTGCCGTAGCGAGTTCGTGCGCCGAACGAGCGTTGGAGCGAATCGCTTCGACGAGTTCCGCGTGACGAGTCGCCGGCAAATCATGGCCCATACGGGGGAAGAGCAGCAGTCTCGAGTTCGGGATGGCTTCGGCGGTAGCGATGCCGCCTGACGGGCGCACGAGCGGGTCATCGAGGCCATGCACCACGAGTGTACGCTGCGTGACAGAGCCGAGGGCCTCGGTTCGATCGGGCGCCGCGGCGATGGCCAACGATTGCCGCAAGACGCCGCCCGGGTTGTACGCCCGCTCAATGCTTGCTGCGCTGCGCGTGCGCTGTTCGGCTTCGTCCCAGTCGGCGCCGCCGATCAGCCGGAAGGTAGCAATGGTGAGGTCGAGGATGTCTTCACGCTTTGGTTGCCCCCGCCGTGAGAGGCGGGCTATGACCTTGAGTTTTGGTCGACCGTTGCGCTGATCGCCGGTATGCGACATGACGGAACACAAGGAGAGCACCCGATGCGGGTGCCGTATGGTGAACGCCTGAGCGATCATGCCACCCATCGACATTCCCGCAATGTGGGCTGCGTCGATGTCGAGCGAGTTGAGTAGCGCAGCGACGTCGTCGGCCATCTCGTCCAGTTCATATGGCGGGCGAAACGATTGCGGTCGCAGGTTCGCCTTGATCAGTTGCCACCGAGTTGGTGCGGGTGCATTGCTGTACATGCTCAGCCCGATGTCTCGGTTGTCGAAGGTGATCACGCGAAAATGTTCAGCCAGTTGGTCGACCAGTGCCTGGGGCCAGTCGGTGAGTTGGCCTCCGAGACCCATGATCAAGACAAGCGGCCCGGCCTGGCCGGCAGTTTCATATTCGATCTCTTTATCGCCCATAACCACACGTGTCATTCCGCGAGCCTAAGGGGCCTAGCGAGTAGGTCGAGAAGTCCTCTGGCAGGCCGACGAGTTGCGCGGCTTTCGAGCTTCGCGCTCTGCCTACTCGCGCAATCTCCAAGGGGCGTGGCTGATGGATCGGCGTGGGGGTTGGTACGCCCTGGACTGCCGGCAGCTGAACTCGAAATGACGAGACACTCACCACGGCAGCGCTCAGTATGGGCAGTGTCGGCAGTTGCTCGAGCAGCAGGTGCCGCGGCGTTGCAGATAGCCGCGTGTCATGACGAAAAGACCGGTGTCGGGATCGACATAGCCGTCGTTGCGCGTCGCGTTAGCGTCGGCATGAGCGCGGAGCCACCGCGGCTCGGGGGCTGTTTCATTCATCTTCGAATATGCAGTGGATGGCCACGGGCGAGCCAGGCGGCTTCGGCCAGCGATTCAGACATAGTCGGGTGGGGATGGATCGTCAGTGAAAGGTCTTCGACGGTGGCTGCTAGTTCGATGGCCAGTGCTGCCTCGCCCGCAAGCTCAGACACATGAGGTCCGGTCGCATGAATGCCCAGAATTGTGCCTGACTCATCGGCGACAACATAGGTACTGCCGGTGGCATCGTCGATGCTGTGGGCTCGTGCCGACGCCGCGTGGGGAAAGCGATGAACGCCAAGACCCATGCCTGGTGCCTCGTCGAGACCCACACCGACGCTGATGATCTCGGGATCGCTGAAGATCACGGCTGGCACTACGCCGAGCGCCATCGTGCTGTGGCCCAGGATCGCGGCAACGGCAAGTTCGGCCTCGGCCGTTGCCTTGTGCGCGAGTGCAGGGCCGGCGACGAGGTCGCCGATTGCATAGATGCCCGTCGCCGCTCGCATCTGCGAGTCGACGACGATGTGACCCGAGTCGGCGAGTTCGATGTCGAGTGTGTCGATCGATGCTTGATCGCTGTTTGGCCAGCGCCCCACCGCTACGACCGTGACGTCGACTTTGATTTGTTGCCCCGAGCTCAACGTCAGCACGCGATCGGCGACGCTCTCGACGGTTGTTGACGTGCACACCGTTACACCAAGCTTGTCGAGGCGGCGTTCGACTGGCTGGCGCAGCGCGGCGGGAAGATCGGCGAGGATGGATGAACCCGCCTCGATGATCGTGACGTCGACGCCCAGTTTCGCCCATGCGGTGCCGAGCTCGATGCCGATGTAGCCGCCGCCGATCACGGCCATGTAGTTCGGCAATCGTGTGAGGTTCAGGGCGCCTGTAGATGTCACGACATCGGGACCAAATGCAATGTTCGGCAGCTGCACTGGTCGAGAGCCCGTTGCCAAAATGGCATTGTCGAACTCGAGGTGGCTGACGGTGTCGCCCGCAGCGATGCTCAGACGGTCGTATCTGGCGAAGCTGGCATCGCCGTGGATGACCGTGACACCCGCAGCATCGAGCAGTTGTGTCACGCCTGTGCGCAGGCGTGCGGTAACGCCCTGCACATGTCTGTTGAGCTGGTCTATGTCGAGGTCGATGGTGGCGGTGAGACCGGTCGGCCCGGCCGTGATGGCACGGTGCCGCACGATTGCGACCTCGATCAGCGTCTTGGAGGGCACGCAGCCGACGTTCAGGCAGGTGCCGCCGGGTTCGTCACGTTCGATCAGTGTGACTTCGAGGCCAGCATCGGCGGCGCGCAACGCGGCGACATATCCGCCTGGGCCTGCACCGATGATTGCGAGCTCAGTGCGGCTGCTGATCGCTCCGACGACCATTGGTCAGAGCACAAGCCGGAGCGGAGCGGCAAGCACCGATGCGACTTCGTCGAGGATCGTCGTGGTCACGTCACCGTCGAGCAAGCGGTGGTCGGCGCCGACAACGGTCGGCATAGTTTTGTGCGCCACGACCTGGCCGTCGATGACAAATGGACGTAGAGCAATCGACCCGAACCCAAAGATGCATGACTCGGGCGGACGGATCAACGGGGTTGCTTGGCGCCCGCCGAGGGAGCCGAAGTTGGTGATCGTGACGGTGCCGCCGCGGAAGTGTTCAGGTCCAAGCGCGCCGTCGCGAGCGGCTCGCACCAACTCGGCCAGCGTGAGGCTCAAGGTCTGGAAGTCGAGACGGTCGGCGCCATGCAAGACCGGCACTACTAAACCTTGTTCGGACGCAACGGCGACCCCCACATTGACGCCGTTGTGGCGGGTGATGGTGTCGTCGTCCATGTTTATCGATGCGTTTGCCTGGGGATGCAGCCGCAGCGCACGCGCCACCGCAGCCACGAAGAACGTAAGTGGGGTAACCGACTCGTATGCCGGTTTTCCCGTTGCCCTCAGCTCGGAGCGCAGGTCGAGCAGGGGTTGTGCATCGATCTCGTCGAATGCATGGATATGAGGAATCTGGGACCAGGATTGCGTCATGTTTCGAGCGATTGCTCGGCGCACACCTCGCAACGGCACCGTGCCGAACATGGCTTCGCCTTCGCTGCTGAGGGGGGCCGACGTCTCGAACTGAGCAGCCGTCGGTGCCGGTGGGGTAGCGACTGCGGGTAGAGGTGCTGCTGCGAGTAGAGGTGTGACGGCCGGTGCGGGCGCAGCGGGTGATGTTGGGGCGAGTGGGATGCCGGTTGCGGTCGGGGATGTATCGAGATCGGTGAGCAGAATGCGTCCACCGGGGCCAGTGCCATGGACCGTGGCCAAGTCGATATTGCGGTCGGCCGCAACGCGTCGTGTGGACGGCGACGCCTTGGGCCGAGCCGACGGAGCAGAGGTGATCGGCTCAGGTGCGGCAGCGGGTTCTGACGCGACTCCGGGCGCAACAACGGGGCTGGCGGTGGCTGAATTCGTTCCGGTGTCGAGCACGGCGATCAGCTCGCCGACCGTGATGATGTCGCCGACACCGCCGCCGAGTTCGAGAACAGTGCCTGCCTCGGGTGCGGGCAGTTCGGCGTTGGACTTGTCGGTCATGACCTCGACCAGCGGCTGATCTCGCCTGACCTGGTCGCCGACAGTGACGAGCCACTGCACGATCTCGGCATCCTCGAGACCCTCGCCGATATCGGCGAGTCGGAACTCATATCGGCTCACGGTGTGGCCTGCATCAGCCGGTTGATCGCTGCCTCGATGCGTCGCACATCGGGAACGTAGGTGTCTTCGAGCATGCCCACCGGGTAGGGGGCATCGAAGCCCGAAACCCGCACCGGAGGTGCTTCGAGCGAATAAAAGGCGTTTTCGATGATCGTGGCGATGATCTCGGCGGCGAACCCACCGGTCGGAACCGCCTCTTCGACCACGACGACTCGGCCTGTTTGTTCGACTGCGGCAACGATGCCAGAGATGTCGAGAGGTGACAGCGTGCGCAGATCGAGCACACCCACCGATATGCCTTGCTCGGCGCAACGACGAGCTGCACGGGTGGCAACTTCGACCTGGTAGCTCCAGGCAATGACGGTGACATCGTGGCCGGGCACAGCCCAGCGCGCCTGGCCGAATGGTACCCGGTAGTCGCCTGTCGGAACCGGGCCCTTTATACCTCGGTAGCCACGCAGCG
>JBDNHG010000231.1:0-4912 GCA_041688925.1 Acidimicrobiales bacterium
ATACCGGCTCATCGACCTGCGCGGCCGTTGATCGCCTCCTCGACGACGACCTTGCAATCTGTGACCCGGTGGCAATGGAAGTCCTCGCCGGGGCCCGCGACGAACACCACCTCGCCCAACTTCGCGGACTACTCGCGCGAGCAACCATGCTGCCCACCCGACCCGCCGACTACGACGCTGCCGCCGCCCTGTACCGACAGTGCCGAGTCCGCGGCGAAACCGTGCGCAAGCTCATCGACTGTCTCATCGCCGCGGTCGCGATCACAGCCGACGTCGAGGTTCTCCACGCCGACGCCGACTTCGCTGCCCTCGCCCGACATACCGACCTGCGCGTTCATCCCGAATCCACACAATGATCGTCGAGTGGATCCCGCCAACACCGAACACCACGCACAGGTCGGAGCGGCCGACGCTCATCGCTCCTCCCGAGTCGACCACCGACTCACCTCCCGAAAACCGGGTGCCTAACTTGGTGCCAAAGTTTTTGGTACCGGCTGGACTGGGCAGGACTGGCTGGACTGGAATCCGGATTATTCGTTGCTATCTGGACCGAGCCGGACTGGCTGGACGATTTTCTCGGGACTCTTAATCCGCAGGTTCCGGGTTCAAGTCCCGGGGGGCGTACAACAGAAATCCCCGGTATCTCAACGATCTGAGGTACCGGGGCTTTCGCGTGTAATGGCATGAAAGTCCGCTGTTGCTAACGGATTGCTAACGGATTGCTAACGAACGATCCGAGTCGGACTATTCCGGCCCTGAAACGCCAGCTGCAAACGCATCGTCGAGGGCGCTTGCTGCCTGGCCTGTCATCTAATCGACGACGTGCTGGTAGGTGTCCATCGTGAACGCCACAGAACTGTGCCCGAGTACTGCACTGGCGACTGCTGGGTGCACGCCTTGTTCAAGCATCATCGTCGCGACAGCGTGTCGGCAATCGTGAAGCCGGGTCTTGGGATCAAGCCAGCGTCGATCATGAGCCTCTTGGTCGCCTTGCCGAATGCGTCAGGGTGGAATGGGCGACCGTCGCCCTTGTCGCAGACGAGGTCGAGGTCGTGCCAAGTAGCGCCTGCCTGTAAGCGTCGTGCAGCTTGGTCACGTTTCGCTGTACGCAGACGCTCGACCGTGATCTTTGGCAGTGCGATGGTTCGACGGGAACGGTCGGTCTTCGGGTCGACCAAACGCAGCTCGGCAACGCTGTCGCCGTCTCGGACCGATTGCAGCGCTTTCGTGACGCGAAGGCGCTGGTTGTCAAGGTCGACATCCCGCCAGCGCAGGCCGAGTACTTCACCGCGTCGAAGACCAGTTGTGCAGGCGACGACGATGGGTACCGCCCAGATCGAGTCGCCCGCTGCATCCATCAATTTTGCGAGGCCGCCCGCAGTTGGCACCGCAAGGTCGGGTCGGTCGGCTTTGGGACGTCGTACGCCTGCGACGGGATTGGTGTCGATCAGTTCGGCTTCTAGCGCCGCGGTCATCATTGTTGACAACACAGACCGGAGCTGTGTTACCGATCGTGGTGACATGTGCGCGCCAGCGCGTTCGAGCATCCGGCGCACGTGCCTAGAGCGCAGCTGCCGTGCTTCGATTGCCCCGAGTTCGGGCAGCACCCAGTCACGGACGAGTTGTTCGTAGCGGCGGCGGGTTGAATCACGTAAGGCGGCGACTCGTTCGGACTGCTGCCACTCCGCTGCCCACTCGGCGACCGACATGGTCGGTGGTAGCGGCGTCGCTCCGCGGTCGATGTCGGTGAGGAACGTTCTAAGAGCCTGTTCGGCATCCTTGCGTGTGCGAAATCCTGACCGCCACGGTTGTCGGCGTTCGACGTGCGGCTCACCAAGATGACCGCCGCAGTCGCAGTGGTCAAGGGCAGAACCTCGTTCAACCCAATACCGCGTGCGGCACTCAGTACAACGTTGGGCAACAGCGTGAGGCACGTCGACGACGAAATGCCACGAAACCCCCCGCTTTCCGACATGCCCTCTACTCATCAGTCGACCTCGGTGTCGGGGCTCATTTTGATCCACTCGTCGAGTCGGGCTCCTCGTGCCCGACCGGCGCGTCCCGGCGTGCCTCGTCCGAGGAACCCTTCACGAGTAGCGCCTTCCACCCAGGACTTCGTCATCGCGTCGGTCGGCCGTTCGCCATTGTTGAGGTCAGCGCACCGGTCAGCGATGCGGCCGATGATGCCGCGTCCGACACCGTCCGCTTGTAGCACAAGGTACCGAATCGCAACAACGGCGTAATGGTCATCGCCTCTTCGAGGCCGTTTGGTTGATTTCTTCATGGTCGTGTGAGCTACACGTTGAGCCATCGCTGCCAAATCGGCCGCTTCTTCGAGGCGTTCCGTCGCCGATGCCAGGAGATGTGCCTTCGACTCGCTGTTCATGATCCGGCGGGAGCATGGGAGGCTTAACGAAATGCGCCCGTTCCTCCAGGTCCTCAGTGCCTCCAGCCGAGCGGTTGGCATCTGGCTTCCCGGCCTTGTTGCTGCCTACGGCGAGCTAGACATGCTCGACGAGGCTCGGCTCGGGTTCGACGAACTCGCCGCCGACAACTTCTCGGCGCTACCCCGCGACGCTGTTTGGCCGCTTGCCCTGGCCTTCCTTAGCGATGCCTGCGTCAAGCTCAACGACCGCATCGCGGCCAAGGTCCTCCTCGATCAACTTTCCCCGTTCGCCGGTCTCGTCCTCACTGCCGGCTACACCACAAGCGCTGGTCCCGCCGATCGGTGCCGAGCCGCTATGGCCGAGCTTTGCGGACGGCACGATGTAGCCGACAAGCACATCCTCAAAGCAGCGGAGCTAGCGGAATCCAGCGGGTCGCCGGTTTGGATGGCCCACGTCGAGCACACCTGGGCATGGATGGCGGCCCAGCGCGGCAACATGGAGGGGGTGGCCACCCATTTCGCTCGGGCTCGGTCCCTGGCCGACGAATTCGACATCGGAGCCATTCCCGTCGATCCTCCCCAACAGACCCTGCGAGACCATGGGGCCGAGACACCCCCCCATCGCTCAACTACCCGATGGTCTGTCGGGCCGTGAAGCCGAGGTTCTGGCACTGCTCGCGATGGGTCAAACCAATCGTGCCATCGCGGAAATGCTCTTCATCAGCCCCAACACGGCAGCGAACCACGTCCGCTCGATCCTCCAGAAAACGGGCAGCGCCAATCGAACCGAAGCCGCCGCCTACGCCATCAAACACGGACTCAACACATCGAGCATCGGGCCCTGGTTCGTGACCGTGGCAGCCAGTTCATCGGCACGTTCGATGAGATCTTCCGCACCGAAGGACTCAGCATTCTCAAGACCCCGGTCCGGACACCTGTGGCCAACTCGTTTGCTGAACGGTGGATCGGAACCATCCGCCGCGAGCTCCTCGACCGCACCCTCATCTGGAACCAGCACCAACTCGAACGGCTAGTGGCCGACTACATCGACCGCTACAACGAACATCGGCCGCACCGCTCACTCGACCAACGACCACCACTGGCTGCCGGGGCGTCGCCGCCGAAACAGCGTCACCTACACGTCGCGAAATCGACCCGATGCGACGGCCTCATCAACGAATTCCAAAACGCAGCCTGACCAGGAACGACGCAATATTCGGCCCGCACAGGGCAACGTGGGAAACGTGCTCGGCGAACTTCTCCTCGACCAGTGCATCGACGCAGCACAGCACTGTTGCGTTGAGGGATCGACTCGTTGCCCGGCCAGGGTGTCGCTATGAGTCATCACCGGAACCAGCCATCACCTGTGGATCGTTCGGCCTTCACTGGTTACCGGTTACCGGTTCCCGCCCGAAGTGATCATGCTGGCCGTGCGCTGGTATCTCCGATATGGACTCTCCTTCCGCGACGTTGAAGAACTGCTGGTCGAGCGTGGCATCGAAGTCGACCACGTCACCATCCACCGGTGGGTCCAACGCTTCACTCCCCTACTGATCGACGCCGCCCGGCCGTGCCGACGCCCGGTCGGTAGCCGATGGTTTGTTGACGAGACCTACGTGAAGGTCGCCGGGAAATGGCGCTACGTCTACCGCTCTGTGGATGAGCACGGCCAGGTCATCGACGTATTCGTCTCACCACGACGCAACATCAAAGCGGCTCGCAGGTTCTCCACCGCTGTCCTGGCATCGCACGGCGAACCAGACGAGGTCATCACCGATCTCGCCCAAGCCCTCGAGACCGCCATTGAAGAACTCATCCCTGACGCGTTCCACAACACCCAGCGATACGCCAACAACCGCGTCGAGTGCGATCACGGCCGACTGAAATCGAGGCTCAGACCTATGCGAGGCCTCAAGACGGACCGCACCGCATCGGTCGTGATCCGAGGTCACGCCTTCATCCAGAACATACGACGCCGCCACTACGAACTCGGAACCGAGAGCCACCAACACCTCCGAATCGTCGCAGCATTCGATGAACTCATCGAAACGATCTGACCCGAAGATCTGTCGATGCCGATCGTCAACGCGCCCCACGATCGGACAACGCAACAGAGCCCGTCGAGATCGGCTTGTTTCATCCAGCCCCGCAGGCAGGAATCGGAGATCCCGAGATCCTCGGCGATCTGAGCCATCGGTTTTTCTTTCAGCCGGGCAAGCTCCACCGCTCGCTGGCGGAACTCAGGCGGGCGTGGTCGTGGCATTTGGACTTCCTTCCCGAGACAACAAACGTCGCCTCAGACTCGGTGTCCGTCAACCCCGGGGAACTCCACATAGCAACTGGCACATCAACCGGGCCCCTCTCACACGCCCCGAGCGGCAACAACTAGACGACACGAAACGCGCAATAGATCACACGGACCTCGTCGCCGTAATCTGCATTTTTAGGTAGATAGGGCTGAGGTGCGGAGATTGAAATTTCTGTCCACAGCCCCTCGTCTTCCAGAGCTTGCGACACTGCAGCGTC
>JBDNHG010000232.1:0-5339 GCA_041688925.1 Acidimicrobiales bacterium
CGAAGAGCTGACGCGCGCTCGGCATCCCGCCAGGAAACGAGCTGTTGCGCAAATGTTCGGCTGCGCAACGCGTCACCCATGCAGTAGCTACATGCGGCTGAGCAGGTCAGCCTTTTTTGTCTGGAACTCGGCCTCGGTGATGACGCCACGAAGCCGCAGCTGGTCGAGCTGCTCAATCTGCTCGGGAATTGAAAGTGCTCGTTCTTGGGCGGGCGCAGCGGCGGCAGCGTGGGCCTGCGCCATTGCCGAGAACTCTTGTGTCTTGTTGATCTCCATCGCCCGATAGATCTCTTGCTGAATCAATTGCGGTTTGCGGACGTTGTCGAAGTGCTGTTGACCGCCCTCGCCCGCAGACTCGATGGTCAGGTCGCCGCTGCCGACAGCTCGTTCGAAGAGTGTCGTGTTGAAGAACACCGTGTTGATTCGTTCAAGCGGGATCTCGATGCCCGCCCTCGAGAACACGCCGCTGCGGAAGATGAGGCGGTCGGTCGTGATCACGAAGTTGACGCCGCTCCAGTTGATATAGCGCCATGCAAGGTTGAGCAGGGCGCCAAGGATCAGCACGCCGATGATGTACAGCACGACCGACGGTGCCCCAAGTGCGGCCGCCACGACCACGATGACGACGGCCAAGACCACCATCGCAACCTGCGGTGTGATGAACCACCAGTGCGGACGGACGTCGAGCAGTACTTCTTCGTTCTTGTTCAACAGCTTCGGATCGAATGCCACGCCGACATACTAGAACCCCCCACCAATCCCGATGGAACACTGACCCAGACGGACCAACCCCAGAGGCACCAAGACGAGCCAAGCGGCACCCAGCCCCCGGGACCGGAAAAGGCCTCAGCTCAGACAGCGTTTTTCGCCCCAGCGAAAAAGGCGGGCTACCCCCAGCCCAGGTCATGGAGTCGGTCGTCGTCAATACCGAAATGGTGGGCGACTTCGTGCACGACGGTTGTGATCACTTCGTGCACCACGTCCTCGTCGTCGTCGCAGATGCGACAGATGGCCTGGCGATAGATGAAGATCCGGTCTGGCAGTTCACCAATGCCGTAAGACTCACGCTCGGTCAGCGGAATTCCGTCGTAGAGGCCGAGCACGTCAGGGTGTTCGCCCTCGTCCTCGATCAGGAACACCACATTGTCGATGAGCGCGAAAAGGTCCTCGGGGATGAGGTCTATTGCCTGACTCACCAGGTTTTCGAAGCGCTTCTCGGAGATCTCGATCACAGTGACGGAGCTTGTCATACCCACTCGGTAGTGTCGGTGCCATCATGTCCGATTCTGCGGTGAACGCCGACGCAATGCTCGATGGGCTCGACCCCACCCAGTACGAAGCCGTCTCGTCGGCGCACAACCCCCTCGCGATTCTGGCGGGCGCAGGCAGCGGCAAGACTCGAGTGCTGACCCGGCGTATTGCTCATCGGGTCGCTACTGGGGCCATCGATCCACAGCGAACCATGTCGGTCACGTTCACTCGCAAGGCGGCCAGCGAGCTGCGCACCCGGCTGCGGGCTCTGGGGCTCCGCGACAACATAACGACGGGCACCTTTCACTCGCTTGCCTATGCGCAGCTGCACGAACGGTGGGCCGAACGTGGCGTGCGCCCGCCCGACATGCTCGACCGCAAGTTCGCGGTGATCGCCCGGCTACTCGGCCGACGGGCAAACACGTCGATGATCCTCGACACGCTGCATGAACTCGAGTGGATTACGGCTCGCAACCTGTCGCTCGAGCGGTATCCCCACGAGATTGATCGACTCGATCGCACTCCCCCGCTGCCGGCCGCCGACATCGTGCAGACCGCCAAAAGGTATGCCGAAGAAAAACGCAAGCAACGGGTTATCGACTTCGACGACTTGCTCACGTTGGCAATTCGTGACATCGAATCAGATCCCGAATTCGCGTCGGTGGTTCGATGGCGCCATCGTCATGTGTTCGTCGACGAATTCCAAGACGTCAACCCGCTGCAGTTTCGGCTGCTCAAGGCGTGGCTCGGCGACGAACCCGACTTGTGCGTCGTTGGCGATCCGAACCAGGCGATCTATGCGTGGAACGGTGCCGACTCGTGGTATCTGCGCAAGTTCACCCAACACTTTCCGACCGCCGGTGTCATCAAGCTCGGCCACAACTATCGGTCGACTCCCGAGATCATCGCAGCAGGCCACTCGGTACTACCCAAGCCCGACCGCGAAGCCGAGCTGCCCAAGACCGACCGGCCCAGTGGCGCCGAGCCATCCATCACCATGTGTCCCGACGACGCGACCGAGGCAATCACCGTGGCTCGTGCTGTTCGCGATCACGCAGGGCCGGGCATGTCCTGGTCCGAGCAGGCCGTTTTGGTTCGCACCAACGCTCAGGTAGCGATCATCGCCAGCGCGTTCGAGCGGGCACAGATACCACATCGGGTTCGCGGCCGGTCGGCCCTCATCGACCAGCCCGAGATCAAGGCGCTGCTTCGGTTGTTGCGCGAAACGGCAGGTGAACTCAGCAGTGCGCTTGTCGATCTGCGGGCCGCGGTCGACGAGACCTCTGTTGGCGAAGAGTCTGGCGAAACAGCCGCCGAGGCCGAACGACAGCGCAACCGTGAAGCGTTACTCCTCTTGGCGGTCGACCATGCGTCGTCGTTCCCCGCCTCCACCGGCGGCGACTTCGCCCGCTGGCTCCACGCGTCGGCGGCCAAAGAAGGCCTCGACATCGGTGCCAACGCCGTCGATGTCTTGACGTTCCATGCCGCCAAAGGCCTCGAATGGAGCATCGTGCACCTTGCCGGTCTCGAGTCGGGTTATGTGCCCATCGCCCAAGCCAACGGCCCGGCGGCCTTGAGCGAAGAGCGACGACTGCTGCATGTCGGCCTGACCCGGGCAAGAGACAAGGTGCTGATCACCTGGGCAGCCAGGCGCACCTTCGGCGAACGCTCCAGCAGACGCACCCGGTCGCCTTATCTCGACCATGTCGATGGCACCGACAAGGCACCTGTCCTAAAGCTCCAAGAAGAAACCGGCCAGCAACGCGGCAAACGGCACCTCAGCTCGATCCGGGCCAGCTACGACGATTCTGAGCCAGACTCACCGCTGTACCTCGAACTCAAACAATGGCGATCTGACACCGCTCGTGAGCAGGGCGTGCCGGCCTACATCGTCTTCAACAACCGCACACTGGCGGCGCTTGCCAGCCAGCATCCAACCACCCACGACGAGCTGCTCGAGGTATCAGGCATCGGCCCAACCAAAGCCGACCGCTACGGCAAAGAAATCCTCGACCTCATCAACACCCGCTAATCCAACAGCTGAGTCGACTCCCCGGCAGCACAGAATTCCCCATGCCGGCACCGCGCGAGTTGTGAGCCCCAGCGAACAACTCGGTTAGAGACGAGACCCCCAGGGCCGAGGAACGGCGGGCTACCCAGCGGCACCCACCCCCCGGGACCGGAAAAAGCCTCAGCTCAGACAGCATTTTTCGCCCTGCGAAAAAGGCGGGCTACCCGAAGTCAGCGTAGATCGGAATATGGTCGCTGGGCTTGTGGCCATCCCATGCCTTGCGACCGTTGCGGTCAACGAGCGCTCCGGTCACGGTCGCCAGCAGCGGCTCGGTTGCCAGGATCAGATCGATTCGGATGCCTTGGCGTTTGTGAAATCGGCCGGCGGTGTAGTCGTAGTAGCTGAACAGCCCTGGGCTGTCGGGATACACATGGCGGAACGTGTCTGTCAGGCCCCATGCCTTGATCTCGTCGAGGGCATCTCGTTCGGGTTTGGTGACATGGGTCTTGCCAACGAATGCCTTTAGGTCCCACACGTCGGCATCTTCGGGCGCAATATTGAAGTCACCCAGCACCGCCAACGGCTCGTCGGGTGTGTGATTCTGATCGAGGTGGCCGCGCAGACGGGCAAGCCATTCGAGCTTGTAGTGATAGTGGTCGTGACCAACTTCTCGGCCGTTCGGCACGTACACCGATGCCAGCCGAACGCCGCCGCATGTCGCCCATATCACTCGCGCATCAACATCTGGCTCGCCGCCGTCGGCGAAGTCGGCGACCACGTCGTCGATGCCCACCTTGCTGAGGATGGCGACGCCGTTCCACTGTCCCTGACCGTGGTGAGCGCTGGCGTAGCCCATGGCCTCGAAAGCCGACGCGGGGAATGACTCGTTGTCGAGCTTGGTCTCTTGGATGCATACGACGTCGGGCTGCATCCGCTCGAGCCACTCTTCGACTCGGGGCATTCGGGCGTTGAGCGAGTTCACGTTCCAGCTGGCGATCCGCATAGTGCCCGAGGGTAGCGACACCCCGCCGACCCGCTACGTCTGTTCCCGGTGGGAAGCGCGTTCAGCTGTCGGCCGAGCCACGTTCTGGCTCGCGAAGAGATACCTAGACCTCGGCCCGTCGATTGGTGACTGCGCGTAGACTGCCCGTATGACTGATTCTCCCGCGCCCGGCGACTCTGCACGGCACCCGGGTCCAAACGCGTGGTTACTCGAAGAAATGCGCTCACAGTTCGAGCATGAGCCCGACCGGCTCGATGATGACTCGCTCTCCTTCTTCGCTACTGGCCCATCCAACGGCGTAACCGCACCACCACCAGCCCTGCCAAGCGCCAGCAACGGCACTGTTCCCGTGGCCTCGCCACCAGCCAGCAGCGCGACAGCGGTTGCCCAACCAGCACCCGTCGCCGCTCCGCCAGCAGCAGCTCCAGCACCGACAGCAGCACCGGCAGCAGCACCAGCACCCGCAGCAGCCACCGAAGAGGAACCGCTGGGTGAGCCGCTACGCGGCGCGGCTGCACGAATCGTCGAGAACATGGAAGCCAGCCTTGGCGTTCCGACCGCAACGAGCTTTCGCGACGTTCCGGCAAAGATGCTCGAGTCAAACCGCCGCATCATGAACGGCTACATGAAACGCAGCCGGCTCGGAAAGGCCAGCTTCACCCATCTCATCGCCTGGGCCACTGTGCGGGCGATCACCGACCATGTTCCGGCGATGAACTCCACCTATATCGAAGGTCCCGACGGCAAACCCCGCGTACATCGCCATGACAAAATCGGCTTAGGCGTTGCGGTCGACGTGCAGAAGTCAAATGGCACCCGCACGCTGCTCGTGCCAACGCTTCGCGATGCGGCCAGCACTGATTTCATGGGGTTCGTGCACAAGTACGACGACCTGATTGCACGTGCACGTATAAACAAGCTGACGCTCGATGACTTCGGCGGAGCGACGGTCTCGCTCACGAATCCGGGCGGCATCGGCACCGTGCAGTCGGTGCCCCGGCTGATGCCATCACAAGGCGTAATCGTCGGGGTTGGCGCAATTGCCTTGCCCGCAGCGTGGCACGCCGCCGACCC
>JBDNHG010000233.1:0-11331 GCA_041688925.1 Acidimicrobiales bacterium
GCTTTCGAGCTTCGCGCTCTGCCTACTCGCGCAATCTCTAACGGTCACGCTCCTGAAACCAATCCGTGATTCAGTCGGGGACTGTGGAAAGCTGAAGTCATGATCAAGGCGTCAAAATGCGTTCGGCTCTTCTCTGATGAGGACGGGGACAGCCATTTCGAAGACATCGAAATGCCAATGGACGCTGTTCAGTACGCACCACCAGCGCCAGCAGTGCACCTTTCGGCCCCTGTCGCAGCCACCCAGGTCTCGTGGTTTCGGTTCCCTGCCGATTGGGACGATGCCGCCCATCCATCGCCGCGACGACAGCTCCTTGTTGTACTTGATGGCGAAGTAGAAGGCGGGATGATCACCGGCGACAAGCGGGTGTTACGCACAGGCGAATGCCTGCTCATGGAGGACACGACAGGAAAGGGACATGGAGCGCGCCCTCTCAATGGCGAAGCTGCGACATTGGTCGCTCCGCTCGCGCTGCTGCTACGGCGAGGTTGTCGACCCCGCTGATACCGATCAACGTCACCAAGCGGTCCAGCGCGAGCAATCCACCAATGCCCAACACATCGCCATCGCTCCCATCTCGGGCCTGCGCGAGTAAACAACCAGCGGGTCGCCGCCGAGCTGACGGTGAAGCCAGCCCGGAATGCCGGTGGGCGCAAACGTTGCGCGGCTGACCGCCTGGGTGGCCGAGGTTCGCGCTCCCTCCGTACGGGCAATTCGATCAGGCGCGACTCGATTAGATCGAACCCGCTGCGCACCACTCCACATTCGCCTCTGCGCCGAGGGGCGCGCTTGACGATTGACCTAAGGTCTTATTCCTGATCTCAAAGGAGCACGAGCTATGCAAGATTTCGAGGGCAAGGTTGCCGTCATCACCGGCGGCGCCAACGGCTTGGGCCTGGCCATGGCCCGCCGATTTGGTGCTGCGGGGATGAAGGTGGTGATTGGCGATATCGAGACTGGCGCGCTGGCTGACGCCGAGGCATCACTCGAGGCCGCCGGCATCGAGGCGATTGGCCGTAGAACCGATGTGGCCGAGAGCGGCGACCTCGAAGCGTTGGCCGATGCCGCCTATGAGCGGTTTGGTGCGGTCCATGTCGTGGCCAACAACGCGGGCGTCGGTGGAAGCCCGGGTGCAATGTGGGAGTTGTCTGAGGCAGATTGGCGTTGGGTCGTCGATGTTGACCTATGGAGTGTCATCCATGGCATCCGAGCGTTCGTTCCCCGCATGATCGCCGGTGGCGAGGAAGGCCACATCGTCAACACCGCGTCGGTGGCCGGGCTCATCAGCGGTGCGGTTGGTGGCCCCTACACCGTGGCCAAATTTGGTGTCGTCGCACTGTCTGAGCAGCTCTACTTCGAGCTCGGCCGGGCCGAACACCCCATTGGTGTCTCGGTTCTGTGTCCCGGCTTCGTCAACACTCGTATCTATGACTCGGACCGGAACCGCCAAGAGAGTTATGGACAGCCGGCCAATGACCTATCGCCCGAAGGGGAACAGTTCCGGGAAGCCCTCGAGGCAATGCGTGAAACCATGATCCAGCCCGAAACCATCGGCGACCGGGTCTTCGACGCCGTCGCCGAGAACCAGCTGTACATCGTCGAGCCGGGCAGCGATGAGGTCTCCGAAGCGATTCAGAGTCGACTCGACCATGTTTCGGCCCGCAGCAATCCGGACGTGAGTTTCGACATCATCTGACCGTCACGCTCGAGATGGGTTGGTCTGTCAGAGGTCGAGATGAATTCGGAGCGCGTCGTCGAGTCGGTCCATGAGTTCAAACCCGAGCAACCCGACAACGGGGCCGAGGCGCTCGATCGCAACAGAACGAACTTGCTCGGCTTGGGCTTTGGAGTTGCGGCCGAGCCCGGTCGCCGTTGCCGGCAGTAGAACTTGGAACGGATAGATGCGATCGGTGTTGGAGGTGACCGGCACAACGGTGATCACACCGCGGCCGAGCCGTGCAGCCGTGGTGTTCGCTCCGTCGTTGCTCACGACTACTCCCGGGCGGGTCTGGGCGGCCTCGTTGCCGATCACGGGATCGAGGTTGACCAGTCGGATCTCGCGTCGACGCATCAGTTGTCGGCGCCGGCGTTGTCCCAGGCATGGTTGTCGGGGTCGTCTGTCCATTCGGTGAACGCTGCGGCGTACGCATCGCCGAGTTCGGAGGCCCGCAGCAAGCGGATGGCGCGATGTAGCGCTGCAGAGCGAGAGCCCATTTGGTGGGTCTTGACGAAGACGTCGAGAAACTCGACGTCCTCGTCTGGGATGCTCACGCTGACTTTCATGCGCCGATGCTACTTAAGTAGCAATACGTTTGCTACTCACGACGCTCGAATCACGCACAGGTTGAGGTAAAGGCCTCTCCTTCTGGGGCAAATTCCTGCCACTCTGCTGTTGTGAGGTCGCGACCAGCGATTTCGCAGGCCCGATCGAGCCAGCTTGACTGGTCGAGTGCGGCGAGACCGAACCCATCGATATTGACGATGTCGGTCGTAAAGTCAGCATTCTCCTTGAAGACGCTTCCGTCGGCCCGCGACCGCAGGACCCCCATCATCGACGCGGTCACTCCGGTAGGGCCGTCGTGCCGATCAACGATCTCGACGGAGTCTTCGCGAGCGATCACCACAAATCCGTCGGGGCGAATTCCAATAGCGACGACCTCAGACGTGAACGTGGTCGCGACATCGGAAACCACCTGACACGAGCGGTTCCGCATTGAACACGGCTCGATCTTTACAACGCCGGTGCACACGTTCGACATTGATCGCGGCGAGCTCATCGTCGGTCGTGACAGCGAGCTCGTGACGTTGGACCTGGAATCCGGCGAGGTGGTCGCACGGGTGCAGACTTCAGCGACGACCGGTTACGTCGCAATTGGTCTGCTCGACGATGGTCTGGTCGCTGCTGTATCGGAGGGACGCATTGAGGTCATCGACCGGCACAGCGGGCCGACGGGCGTGACGTTCAGTGTCAGCGATATTGCGGCGGCTCGGGTGCGCCCTGATTCTTCGGTGCTCATCGTGCGATCGAATCAGCGGATCGAGGTCGTCAGCCTTCGCGGAACCGCGCTCGTGCAGCGCGTGATCGATGTTGAGCCGCAGCAGAACATAGCTCTTCATGCCGGGCAGATAGGAAGTACGCAGCAGGCCGAAGGACTGAATGAACTCGTCGATCTCGAATCCGGCGTGTGGACAAGCGTCGATCTTGTCGACCCAGACGGGGTCGCGTATGACGCTCTTGACCTGTGGCCGATCAGCGACGGGTTCTGGGCGCGAGGAGTGGACGGCACCTTGACGAGATGGGAGGCCGACCGCATGGTCGAACGTATTCCGCAGGCCGGGTCAGCGCTGGTCTGGCAGATTGCGCACGATGCCTATGCGATCCTGAGCGCACCGCGCGGGCGGCGTGTAGCGCAGCTGTTCTCCCTCAAATCCGAGTCGAGTGGGCTGCGGTTTTCAGTTCCGGCTGAGGACGCCGTCGCAGTGCTTCCAAGCGAGGATGGCGGCATCCACGTTCTCGACCTCAACGGAACCCTGCGGACCTATGACCGGGACGGCCTCGAAATCTCGACGTTGTCCATACGGTCGAACTCGACGAATTCAAGCGCTGCAGATGGGCGCAATTTCAGCGTCATCGCTGGCGATACAACCACCAGGCTGCTCGCAATTGGTTCATCAGATGGCATCACCCTCGTCGATCCGACGGCCGGTGAGATAGACGCACTCCCAGGCTCTACTCGGGTTACGAACCTACACTTCGTCGATGACGGGAGCCTGCTGGTCTCAACGGGCCATGATGGAAGCGTTCGTATATGGGACGTCGAGCGCCGAGCACCCGCCGGCCTTGTTTGGACAGAAGCTGGACTAGGTGGGCGGGGATCCTGGTACGACGACGCTTCAGACATGATATGGGTGCGTACCGCCGCTCATGTTGTGCAGATCCCCCTTGACCCTGCTCGATGGGTCGAACGCGCTTGCGCGGTCGTGGGACGCGACCTCATCACCACCGAGTGGGACGAGTTCGTGCCCGGCGGCGGCGCCGTCGTGTCGGCGTGCTGACCCCAAGGCTCCTAGTGCCGCGAGTTCGGTGTTCGGAAGTGTTCGCCGATAGGCAAGCTCGCGGCTCCCTGCACAATCCTGCGGCTACGCGAGACTGTTCCAAGCAACGATCCTGACCTCGGCATGCTGTGCCAGCTTCTTGAGATCAGTAATATCATCGGTCAGGATCGGCTCTGCCATGTGCCGGGCCAAGATCGCCAAGTGTGCATCGATTGGGTCGGCTGTCTCGCTAACCGCCAGAAGTTCTCCGACCCGGCGGCCGTTCCCGAACTCAGGATGTACTTCGATGGCCGCAAGTGCACTAGCAAGATTCGCTTGTTTCGGGCTGCGCCAGACTTGGGCCACGATGGCCTCGGTTGTTCGCAGGGTGCTGCCGTCTTCGAGGGCAGCCTGTACGACGGCCGCGAATGCTCGACGGTTCCGGTCTGCTGAGATCAACGGGCCAGCGTCCAAGATCATTGGAAGTACTTCCGGGCCTCTTCCAATTCGGCTTCGGTGAGCTTGCCTGACTCACGCTCGACATCAGCCACGAACGAACGCATTCGGTCGCGTAGCCGCTCTCGATGAGCGAGCACCGCCAACGCAGACTTCACCGCAGCGGTTTGCGTGCCATAGATATCAGCTAGGTAGGCGAGATCTTGTTCGGCCTGTTCGTCAAGCCTGAGCGCTGTCCGTTGTGCCATGTGTCAAACGTTAGCACACACATTTGTCAAACGAGGCGCTGTCCCCATGCTGCCCCCACCAATCATGGCCGCGGTCAGACGATTCTTGTTCAGCGGTACAGGATCGTGCGACTCGGGTTAGCGGTGGAAGCGGCTCAGGAAGTCCCACATGAGCTGCGTGGTCTCGGTTCGTGGATCGGCATAGATGTACAGGTTGTGGTCGGCATCGTCGATTGTTACCAACACCACCTCGGTGCCAGCGGCGCACCCGACGTAGGTGCGCTGCACCTTGTCGTCGTCGATCGTTGTTTCCGTCGACTCGCCCGAACAGCCGTTGAGCGATGCCCAGGACTCGATGTTGTCGGTGGCGCCGCCAAGCGGCGCGCCCTCGACACGGCCCGGCTCGTAGAAGATCAACGAGTCACGGCTGCCGTGCACCTCCATGATCGGAACCGGCGAGTAGCCCGCAGCTACAGGCACGAGCCGGAACAAAGACGTGCATGCGATGGCGGCGACCAGATCTGATGCCTCGGCGGCCACGCGCTGGGCCATCGCGCAGCCATTGGAAAAGCCGGTGATGTAGACGCGATCCAGGTCGACGTTGTGTGTCTCGCCAACCAACGCAACCAAGCTTCGAATGAAACCGACGTCGTCAATGCCGTCGTTGCTGCTCGGTCTGCAGCACTCCGCACCTGCATTCCACGAGCTTTTGAGGCCATCTGGCCAGACGGCGACGACGTGTTCCGCCTCCGCGATAATGTCGAGTTTGGAGTTTCCACGCTGTTGCTCGCCGCTTCCGCCCCACCCATGCAAGTCGATGACAAGTGGACGAGGCGTGTCGAGACCCGAGGTTTGTACCGACCAACACCGCTCGACGTCGTCATGGACGAGGCACTCACGCCCGTAGCCAACAGCGATGACGGCTGGTGTTGGCTCAGGTGTGGCTGTCGGAGTGCTCGTTGGCGTTGGCGTCAGCGTTGGCGTTGGCGTCAGCGTTGGCGTCTGCGTTGGCGTCGGAATCGCAGTGGGCACTGAAGCCACCGTTGGGGTCGCGCCCGGTGCGGTCGCGCCCGGTGCGGTCGTCGAGTCGCTCGTAGGGTCAGCCAACGTGACTGCGTTGGCTGTCGCTGTTGCCGTTGGCGGCACGGTTTGTGGAGGCGCCGGTAGGGGAGCAGTCGTGGGCGGTGCCGCCAACTGCGTGGGAACCTCGAGCGCCGTCGGCGTCGCGGTACCGCACGCCGCGGCGATGAGCGATACAACAACGAGCAACGCGGTAGGCAATATGCGACGCCATTGTGAGCCAACCATCGGCACCAGCGTGCCACGGCTGGCACAAGGAAGTCGGGCACCGATCACACCAAGGTTCGCAGACGCTGTGCACCACGCAGAACTGGGCGTGAGCCCGAGTCGCAGCGACATCGCATCCTGACGGTGGCGGGCTGGGTTTTGTTGGCATCATGGGAGCCCATCAATTCTGGTTCAGTACAGGAGCCCCCACCTCGATGATTACCAAGACTCGAACGACGCTTCTGGCCGTGCTGTGTGCGACGGCACTGTTCGCAGGTGCGTGCGGCGGCTCATCGAATAGCTCGACCGACATTGCTACCAACGACACAGCTGACACGTCAGACACGCAATCCACGTCGAGGGGCAATGGCAGCGGTGATGGCACATCGTCCGAGTCGCCCTTGGCCGCTGTCTTGGGTATTCCGTTCGACGACGATGATGCGATGGCTGAGTACTTCTCAGATCTCAGCCGTCGAGCCGAGATAACGATCGCTGAGTGCATGCTTGCCGAGGGGTTCGAATATCAGGTCGTCGACTACAGCGTGCTCGATGCACTCGATTCAGCGGTCGACTTCGAGAGCCGAGAATTCGCCGAGCAGTACGGCTTCGGTATCGCGTCGAACCCGTTCGAAGATTCCTTCGAATCGATCGAATCATTCGAAGACCCGAATCAGACGTACATCGAGAGCCTGAGTGACGGCGAACGAGAGGCCTTTCAGTCGGCGCTCAGCGGCGAACTTCCCGACTTGAGCTCGGGTGACCTCCAATCGTTCGAACCGGCTGGTTGCCAGGGCAATGCGTACGAAGAGCTGTTCACTTTCAGCCGAGTCTTCGGCCAGTTTGGTGACGCGTTCGAGGAGATGGAAGAGGCCTACGACGCCGATCCCCGCGTGGTCAGCGCCAGCTCAGGCTGGTCCGAGTGCATGGGCGAAGCGGGCTACAACTTCGCCGATATCGAGGGTGCCGAAGACGACATCCGGCGACGCTATGACGCCATCGTGAACGATCCGGATGCGTTCGCAGAGTCCGGATCCGAGTCAGACGGTGACGTGGTGTTTCTGGGGCCCGGGTCGCTGAAGCCCGAGGTTCAGGCAGACGTCGACGAACTCGCCGTAGCAGAACGGGCAGTTGCGGTCGCAAGCTGGGATTGCAACGAAACCCTCCGCAAGATCGAGGACGAAGTGCGCCTCGAGTACGAGCAGCGTTTCGTCGACGCGAACGGCGCCGCCATCGCAGCCGCGCTCGACGAATAGGCCAGCACCAGTCGACGCAGGTTCTGCCCTGCGCCTTGACTAGGGCAACGTCACACCCGTGTCACCGGGCCAGGATGTGCAACCCCGGCAGGTTCGTAGCCTTCGAGGCGCCACGTAACGGTGTGCGGTATCGGGCCGTTCGGAAGCCATGGTTGTTCGGCGTAAGCATCGTCGTTGTGATACCAGCCTTTTTCGACGGTTCCCAGAGCAGCGTCGATGACGCGGTATTGGACCTTTTTGCTGAACGCCGGCTGCGATTCGGTCCAGGCGATGACGACATCACCGGGCTCGTATTGGCAACGTTCCTGCATACCGGCGATCAGCCGCTCGTCGATGCAGTGGCCGTCGCCGAAGTTCCAGCCGGTCAACACATTGCTAACGAACTCGCCCTCCCGCTGAATGCGGTCGTCCATGCTGTCGACATGGCACATCAGCGCCGACATGTGCATGCGTCCCATCGGGTGCATCATGCGAAATGCCACTGCCTTCTGGATGAAAATCTCAGAGATCTCTCGGCCGAACAGTGGCTCGATCTGATCGATCTGGTTGTCGGCCGCCTTGACGATGCGGTCGTTGATGCGATCTTCCTTTTCCTTGTCACGGAACGAGAACGACGCTGCGGCCCAGTTGCCGGCGTACTGTTTCATGCCGACGAGAAACGACACATATTGCGGGCGTAGTGCCCCCAATATGATCGGGGCTAGCGCAGCGAACAACACGACGGCCAGTAGCGCTGGGTTCATGTCGCCGACTCCATAGCCGTCGCCTGCGCCGAAGTTGGCGAACAGAAATGCGGCACAGAAACCAAAGAACACATTCCACTCAAGCGGAACCGCAAGCGGAAACATCGAGATGATGAAGCTGTGCAGCAGCCACATCGACACGATGGCGACCCACGTCAGCCCCGGCCAAGGCGAGAACAGCAGCACGAGCGGCATCACGAACTCACACGTCGTGCCGCCGATATGGGCCAGCAAGTGGGTCAGCCTCGAGGGCCGGATGTCATTGGGGTAGTCCTTGACCGTGGCTTCGCGGAGCCGCTGAGAGGTGACCCACGGTGTGTTTTGCACCATGATCGCCACAGTTGATGAGAAGCCATGCTGGAGCTTCGAGAAGCCTGCACCCATCCAGATGATGACGATGAAGATCTTGGCCGCCACGATCATGTCGACGAAGTTGGTGAACAGGGCGAAACACAACAGCGTTGGCACGTACTGCTCGGCTCGAGATGACAGGAACACGACCTTGTCGCGGAGCCCCATCAGCAAGATGAGACCGCAATAGCTGAGCACCGCCCACTGCGGCAGCATGCCGGCTCGGCCGTCAGGTAAACCGTCGACCGGGTCTCCCGAAAGCACCAACAGCAAAACCAGGTTGGCCAAGATCAGCTTGTAGAGGCCGGTATCCCACGGGGTGCGGCGGTTGCCGGCGGTCAGCGGTACATGATTCGGATACGGCGGCACTCGCAAGGTGTCGGTCTGCCACCAATACAGAATCCCGCCGATCGGTGGGTCGAAGTGGAACGCCAGTGGACCACACGTCGCGGCCAATCCCATGACCTCGAGCAGAATGGTCCAGATCATGAGCTTCTGGTACAAGATTGGTTCATCCCACCATTCGCCGATGGCGTTGAACTCGAGCCCGGCGGTAAAGGCCCCGGCCACATCGAGCCCAGCGGCCGGATCCTACGGGTCACAGCAACCGCGACCGAGCGAGATGAAACGGCCCGGCGCCAAGTCACCAACTTGCGCTACGAGGTTGTCGACGGTGGCGAAACCCAAGTGCTCGAGCGGCCTTGGTTGTTGCATTGGTACCACCAGGCTGAGTTTCGCGAGTTCGCCGGGGCCGCTCGTTTGCGCGTCGAGGCCGTCAAGGCCAGCGACGGCTCACCCGCCGAGCCCGACGCAACCTCGTTCACCTTCGTGCTGCGCCGAGACGAGGACTGATCGTCACCGACGATTGAGAACACCCGCTGTTTGGCGCGTGCGCTGATCTCAGTACGCGGCCAGGGCGGTGGCGAGTTCGGTGCGGTAGCGCTCGACGTTGGCGAGCTTGATGTCGTCGAAGCCGCGCACCATGTCATAGAGGCTGGCGATGTCGACGGTTTGGTCGTAGTTGTCTGCGGTCAACTTTGTCACCAGGGTGGCGAGCAGATCGCGATAGTCGTCGATCAGCTGGCGTTCGATACGACGTTCTTCGGTGCGTCCGAACGGGTCGAGCGCCCTGCCTCGCAGACGCTTGGTGCGCTTGAGCGCTTCAAACATAGCGCGTCCGGCCGCCTCAGGAATGCCGATCTTCTTGTCGTAGCCGGCGGACTTGAGGGCTGGTGGCTTGAGCTGATAGCTGACCTTGGCGTCGGGTCCGAATCGGGCCTTGGCTTGGCCAACGATGTCAGACTTGAGCGCCAGCCGAGCGACCTCGTATTCGTCCTTATATGCCATTGCCTTGTAGAGCATGCGAGCGGCAACCTCGCTGAGGTCGGTGCGGTCGCCCACGAGTGATTTCTCGGCCGAACGTATCTTGGTGATGTCTTTGGCGAACTGATCGGCGTACTTCATGTTCTGATAATCGGCCAGTTCGGGCAGGCGATAGGCAAGCACCTGCTGCAGTTCGGCGCTGCCGCCAATTTGGTTGGCCAGCGCTGCCAGCTTGCCGACGAGGGGCGCCGGCCCGGCATTTTCGGTGTCGACGACATCTTCGAGTTCGGCGAGCAAGGTGGGTTCAACGGCGAGTCGGCGGCCGAGTCGGAATGCGGCGAGGTTGGTCTCGACGGCAACTCCGTTGAGTTCGATGGCTCGCTCGATGCTGGCCGAGGTAACCGGCAGAAGCCCTCGTTGGTAGGCCAGACCGACGACGAGCACGTTGGCGGCAGGCTGGCTGGCGAAGACTCGTTGGCCAATACCGGCTGCGTCGAGCCAAACGTTCTCGGCGGCACGGGTCGCGCCGTCGATCGCCGAACGGAACCGGTCGAGTTCGGGGAACTTGTCGGTGCCTCGCCCCGAGACCATCGAACCGGTCGGCATCAATGCGGTGCTGACGACCGCTCGGGTCCGTTCGGGGTCGGCGCGGTTGATGTTCTTGGTAGCCGAGAGCAAGTCGAAGATCAACATGGCATCGGCGCCGCCGTCGACGACTCGGTTCGAAGCGGTGATCGCCCCGGACTCGTCGGCCTCGGTGATGCGCAGGTTTGAAACCACGGTTCCGCCCTTTTGGGCGAGGCCGGTTTGGTCGAGGCCGTTGGCGAATTTTCCGTCGAGCAAAGCCGCGGTCGAGATGACCTGGTTGACGGTTACGACACCGGTACCGCCAATACCCACGAGCAGCACGTTTGCTTCGGCCGGAATCGTCGGGTCGGCCGGCACATCGCCGTCGGGAACGCCGGTAAGGTTCTTGCCCGGTCGATAGTCGGGGTCGATCTCGACGGTGACGAACGCTGGGCAGTTTCCGCCAAGACAGGTCAGGTCGAAGTTGCACGACTCTTGGTGGATCTGGGTTTTACGACCGAATGGCGTCTGCACGGGGTGCACCGATGCGCAGTTAGAGATTTCGCCGCAGTGACCGCAGCCCTCGCAGATGTCTTCGTTGATCATGACCCGAGTTGTCGGCGTCTCGATGGTGCCGCGTTTGCGGCCTCGACGCAGTTCGGCGGCGCACTGCTGGTCATAGATCAGCACGGTGACGCCCTCGATCTCGCGCAGCTCACGTTGCACTTCGTCGAGCTTGTCGCGATCTTCGATGCGTGCATTTGGCGCAAATACAGCGCCCCGTGGGTACTTGTCGACATCGTCGGCGACGACCACGATTCGCTTGACGCCTTCGGCCGACAGCGACCGGGTC
The DNA here is from genome assembly GCA_041688925.1 of Acidimicrobiales bacterium. Taxonomy (GTDB): domain Bacteria; phylum Actinomycetota; class Acidimicrobiia; order Acidimicrobiales; family UBA10347; genus UBA10347. The sequence goes on from JBDNHG010000233.1 coordinate 11,096, forward strand.
AGGTCGGGGACACTCATTGCGCCGGCCGCATCTTGGCCGCCCGTCATGGCCACCGTGCCGTTGTAGAGGATCTTGTAGGTGACGGTGGTTCCGGCGGAGATGGCTTGGCGAATCGCCAACGATCCTGAGTGGGCGAGCGTGCCGTCTCCCAGGTTCTGAAAGCGATGTTTCTCGTTGAGGAACGGTGCCATGCCAACCCACTGCACACCCTCACCGCCCATGTGGGTGATGCCGAA
>JBDNHG010000234.1:0-5271 GCA_041688925.1 Acidimicrobiales bacterium
GCCCAAAAGTAGCGCCATGAGGGCGCTCGCGCCGGCTATTCGGTTTTCCGCGAGTCGTCGGTCGCTTTGCGCATGTGGCGAGCAAGATCCTCGATCGATTCGCTTGGTTGTGGCCGGAAGTAGTTCTTGTCGCCCTTCCGGTTGGCATGCGGGCGCGACTTCTTGCCTCCGCTCTCATCGCCTGGTTCTGCGCCAAGAGTTTCGGTCTCGCTGATGCGTTCGGCAAGAAGATCGTTCCTTGGGACGTGGCGTTCGTCTCTTGATCGACCTCGCTGTTCGGCGACGGTCCGCTGATTTCTTCGAATACCCGACTTGCGCCGCGGCCTGATGCTGCGAAGTTGAGTGTTGCCTCGTTGCATGTCGAGTTTTCGGCCGATGGCTGGGACTATTGAATCCTCGCCCAGGTTGAACCGCCTCGGACCCTGCGGCAAATGACAGAGGAGTATCAGGAGATGCAGTCACCCCGAACCCATCCGGTCTGAGGATCCGGCCACGCTTAGTCGCCTTTTCGAGATCATTCGTGCGCCGCTACCCGGGGAAGGACGAAGTAAGTGCCGTCTCAATCACGGCCCGGTTGATGAGCAACCGAACAAGCGAAGGCCCACGGGGGGGGTTGGCGATCCATCGCGTTGAAACAGTCCGAGTACTACTGTCAATCCCATGGCGGAGCGACTACTGACCCCTCATCAAGTGAAGTACTTCGCGCATGAATTGACGCGTGTGATTCCAGGAAGTCCGGACCGTTTAGCTATGTCGCTCTTCGATGCGGCGGTCGATCTGAATCCGCATCAGATCGAGGCTGCGCTCTTCGCACTGCATTCGCCCTTGTCCAAAGGCGTAATGCTTGCCGACGAGGTCGGCCTCGGCAAGACGATCGAAGCAGGCATCGTGTTGTGTCAGCTATGGGCCGAGCGAAAGCGTCGTCTGCTCGTCATCTGCCCCGCCTCACTTCGGTCCCAATGGGCCGCCGAACTTAGTGAGAAGTTCAATCTTCCAGTGGTGGTTGTCGATGCAAAGACACGGCGCCAGGCCTTACGAAACGGGAGAGACCCTATACAAGGCGCTCATGTCGTGATCGCTTCGTTCCACTTCATCAACTCGCTTCGAGACGAGATCTCGCTCGTCCCCTGGGACCTCGTAGTGATTGACGAAGCGCACAAACTGCGCAACGTATATCGACCAAGCAATAAAGTCGGCAAGGGGATCCAGCAAGCAACAGCTGGTCGTCGCAAGCTATTGCTCACGGCGACACCGCTGCAAAACTCTCTTCTCGAGCTATACGGCTTGTCGACGTTGATCGACGATCGAATCTTTGGCGACTTGGACTCGTTCCGGTCACAGTTCACGGGAGCAGGGTCAAACCTGACGGCCCTGAAGCAGCGGGTTCGCACATTCGCTACGAGAACGCTCCGTCAGGACGTGACCGAATACATCCGCTACACAAGCCGGCTGGCGATGACGCAGCCGTTCACTCCGAGCAGCGATGAGCAGCAGCTCTACGAGGAAGTGTCTGAGCGGCTTCAGCGCGATGAGCTCTACGCATTGCCAACGCGCCAGCGCCATCTCACTACGTTGATCTTGCGCAAACTACTCGCATCATCATCCGACGCCATTGCGGCGACGCTACGAACGCTGCGCAAGCGAGTGGCCGCAATTGCAGACCAGCCAGAGGCCCTGGCCAACAGCAACCTGTTTGGCCAGCTAGACCTAACAGACGACTTAGATGATGCTGATGTGTTGCTGGAAGAGATCCTGGGCGAGCGGTCAGAAGGCGAAGATGATTTCGACGACGACGAAGCTTCTGGAGAACACGAGGCTGATCTAATCGACTTGGTTCGCCTCCGACGTGAACTCGACGACCTTGATCGCCTGATCGAACTTGCCGATTCGATCAAAGTTGATGCGAAAACCCCTGCGCTTTTGTCGGCGATCGAGGTTGGTTTCGAGCGGATGGCGGAACTCGGAGCGCAACGAAAGGCGTTGATCTTCACTGAGTCACGCAAGACACAAGAGTACCTAAAGAATTACCTCGAAGCGAACGGTCACCGCGGAGATGTCGTGGCGTTCAACGGGTCAAACAATGGCCCAGACGCGAAGTCGATATACGACAGATGGGTTGCCGACGCCCGCCAGAGCGGGCGAAAACTGTCATCCCGGTCGATCGATATTCGAGCTGCCCTGATCGAGCACTTCCGGGATGACGCATCGATCATGATCGCGACCGAAGCTGCCGCCGAGGGCGTGAACCTCCAATTCTGTTCGTTCGTGGTCAACTATGACCTCCCATGGAATCCGCAACGAGTGGAACAGCGCATCGGCCGGTGCCACCGTTACGGGCAGCTTCACGACGTCGTGGTCGTCAATTTCCTGAACGAGCGCAACGAAGCCGACAAACGAGTCCTGGAGTTGCTTGACCAAAAGTTTCGACTTTTTAGCGGTGTGTTCGGCGCCTCAGACGAGATCCTTGGCTCAGTCGACTCAGGCGTCGATTTTGAACAGCGCATCCTGGCGATCTACCAGCGGTGCCGCACACCCACCGAGATAGAGCAGGCGTTTGACGACCTCCAGCAAGAGATGGACGAACATATCCGGGCGCGCATGGAGACGACTCGGCGACAGCTCTTCGAACACTTTGACGAAGACGTGCACGAGCGGCTTCGCCTTCGGCTAGCCGATACGCAAGCTCGGCTCGACCATTTCGGTCGGCGACTCTGGGCAGTGACCCGGTATGTGCTCAACGATCACGCAACGTTTGATGAACGCGTGTTCAGCTTCACCCTGAACGACTCGCCGATCGACGCAGCGTCGGCCGGTGCGTACCACTTCTTTTCGGCAGCTGCACCTAAATCCGTACCAGGTGAGCTCTATCGCGTGTCACACCCGTTAGGTGAACATGTCCTCGATCAAGCCAAAGAGACGCAGTGCGCGGCTGGTCTATTGACGTTCGACATTTCCGGACATGCGAATCGGGTGGCAGTCGTTGAACAACTTGCCGGCAGATCTGGCGTGGTGACGTTGGAGAAGATGGTCGTTGACTCGTTCGAACGAGAGGACTACCTGCTGTTCAGCGCTCAGCTGGACGATGGCTCGATCCTGCCATCGGAGACAGTCGACAAGATGTTCTCGCTTTCAGCCGAGTTCAATGAAAACGAACCACCAGCGGTGGCTGACATCGAACACATCGTGAACGAGGCCGATCGCAGGGCGGCAGCAACTATGGCTTCAAGCCTCGACATGAACAATGAGCACTTCCGGTCAGCGCGAGATCAGCTCGAGCAATGGGCTGACGACCTAGTGCTTTCTGCCGAGCGCACTCTGACGGACACAAAACAGCAGATCAAGATGCTGCGCCGAGAGGCTCGCATGGCACCGACCTTGAGCGAACAACACGCTGTTCAGGAGCAGCTCAAACGGTTGGAACGTAAGCAGCGCAAGCAAAGACAGGAGATATTTGATGTCGAAGACGAGGTCGCGGAGCGGCGCGACGAACTGATAGGCGCACTGGAAAGACGAATGTCCCAGACCTCAAGTCGAGAAACCCTCTTCACCGTAAGGTTCGCCGTAGTGTGAGCCAGATGTGTTGGCGACGACTTGTCAGGATGATCGGCGATGACTGAGAAATACGCGCGTTTGAAGACGTTGCTGCTTGAGCTGTTCCAGCTTGACAAACCCGACCTCGACTTCGGTATCTACCGGATCATGCACGCCCGGGCCGCGGAAGTAACCAAGTTCCTTGACGAGGATCTGCTTCCCAAGGTCAAAGATGCGTTGGCTGGATACGAGTCCGGGAATCGCGAGGAGATCGAGGCCGAGCTGGCAGCGGCCGTGATCAACGCCGAGGCGCTGGGAGTCGACCCCGAGACAACCCCGACAGTCAGAGACCTGAGAGATCAAATCGCGACGTCCGGGGATGTCGACCGGGTCGAAGGCGAGGTCTACGACCTCATCACACGCTTCTTTACCCGCTACTACAGCGAAGGCGACTTCATAAGCCAGCGCCGCTACACCAGCGACAGCTCGTACGCCATCCCTTACAGCGGTGAAGAGGTCGTGCTGCACTGGGCCAACAAGGACCAGTACTACATCAAGACGACCGAATATCTCGACAACTACAGCTTCCGGCTGAACCCGGACCACGATAATAACCCGATGCGCGTGAAGTTCCGCCTAACCGATGCCGATGAGGGTGACCACGGCAACGTCAAGGCGGTCGACGGTAAGGGTCGAGTATTCACCCTTGCGCCTGGCGGGGATTCTGGCCACGATTTTGCACAAGTCACGGACCATGAGCTCGTGATCTCCTTCGAGTTCCGCCCAACGACAATGGCTGACTGGCCCGAGGGCACGACGTCAGGTAAGAAGCCGCCAGAGCAGAAGCACATTACGCCATCAACGGTCAGCGCTATCACTTCGCTTGAGGGAGAAGGGTGGGGGCCTTGGCTGGAGTGCCTTGGCTCTAAATATCGGCGTGTCGACGGCACCGATTCGGATCGCACCACATTGGAGGTGCATCTCGACCGGTACGTGAAGAAGAACACGTTCGACTATTTTATCCACAAAGACCTCGGCGGCTTCCTACGACGCGAGCTCGACTTTTTCATCAAGAACGAGGTAATGCACCTCGACGACATCGAGAACGCCGAAGTAGCGAAAGTAGAGACATATCTTGGGAAATTGCGGGCGGTGCGCCGCGTCGCTGGCAAGATCATCGATTTCCTCGCGCAACTTGAGGACTTCCAGAAGAAGCTCTGGCTGAAGAAGAAATTCGTAGTCGGCACGAGCTATCTCGTCGCAGTCGGCAGCATCGACAAAAAGTTCCACGCTGAAATTTGCGCCAATGAGGTCCAACTCTTGGAATGGGTCGATCTATTCAAGATCGACCAGCAGCCTGACAGACCATTGCCGGAATTTTCGGAGCCGTTGACCGCTGATTTCCTGACAGCGAATCCTTCGCTAACAGTGAACACAGATCTGTTCGACGACGACTTCACGATGAATTTGTTAGAGTCTCTCAGCGTTTCTGGTGCCCTTGAACAAGTAGATGGGATTTTGGTCCACAGTGACAACTTTCAGGCACTCTCACTCCTCAGAACTTCGTACGCTGGCCGCCTAGCCTCCTTCTATATCGATCCGCCGTTCCTTGTAGAGTTGCCGTGTTATGAACTGGCTTGTTGCGACGCTGGGACCGCTGCAGGGCGCTCCGACTGACCGTGCTGCAGCGCCAGAACATCGGTATTCGCCGACGGAAGGCAATGCTGCTCGGACCGACGA
>JBDNHG010000235.1:0-8242 GCA_041688925.1 Acidimicrobiales bacterium
GACGCCGAGTGGTGTCTGCGGGCTGATGATCAGCTCTCGGCCATCGCGTGCGAACGCAGCGCTCTCGTTGTTGACCTCGATCGAGGTGACATCGAAGCCGACAAGATCGAGGTTGAATAGAGTCAGATCTTGCCGTGCGGTCATCGTGATGATTGCCTGAGCATCGATCTCGCGGATGTCGTCGTCCCAGTCGATGGTCAGGTCGTACGACGCAACGTCGTAGCCGCCGTTTCCATAGGTGGGGTAGTAGCGGTCGCCGGCCCCGTCCGAACCAATCGTGGAGGCGGCGGTTTGATCGTCGCCAGCTGCGGAGCCGGTTGCATCTGCCGGATCGTCCGCGCCTGCCTCGTCCGCGCCTGCCTCGGCGGGTGGGCTTTCGCTTGAAGGCGGCGGAGCGGTGGGCGGTGTTCCGTTGGGATCCTGCCGCGGTGGCACTGCATCGGGGTTGTCTTGGCTGAGCGGGGCATCACTCGCTGGTGATCCGTCGCTCATGGTGACGTTTTCGAGCGTGGTGGTCGATATGGAGCAGCCGGCGATGACCATGCACAGCACGGTGAACCGAGCTGTCCAGAACAGAAGGCGCCGTGAACGGGGGATTTGCACCGCCTGATCTTCGCATGGGCGAGAGGGTTCGGAGTGTCACATCGCCTCCCAGGTTCAAAGTCGTTATGAGATCAAAGATATTGACAATGCATGAAAAGACAGTAAAGTTGCCTCACGAGTCCACAACCATGAAGGAACCACCGCGATGTCCACCACTGTTCTTGGCGCTGAAACCGGCCAACTCGAAAGCCTCGCCGCACAGCTGACGCGCACCGGCGCCGAGATTGACCAGGTGCGATCCGAAACCCAAACGACAGCCGACACGGTCGTGTCTGAGATGGAGGGGTCGTTTCATCGAGCGCTGCAAGGCATCGAGCAATCGATGCAGCACCTCCGGGCATCGATCGATGCTGCCCACACCCAACTCGCTGACACGATCTGGACCGGAGCCAACGCCGACACCTTCCATTCTGGCTATGGCGACTTCAACGGTGCAATGGCAAATCTCGAGGCAGCGGTCGGCGACACCTATGTGCAATTCGATGCCCAGATGCGGGGGATGGGCGAGACCATCACTTCGTTTCAAGGCCAGGTCGCTACCAACATGCAGCAGGCGCAAGCGTCGACCGACAGCATGCAGCAGGCCGTGAGACAGCAACAGGTCAACCTCGAAAGTGCCATGAACACTGGCTTGTCGTTCGGCTGAACACGTTGTCCGACACCCGGCCCCGCGCCTGCGGGGTTGGGTGTTGGTAGGCGACCACATCATGCCCACCAAGACCGAGTTCGAAATAGCAGCCGACAAGTTCGATTCGGCGGCCGCTCAGATCGGCGAGCTTGCCGCATCAGCCGAGAGCGCTGGTGCCTTACAGATCATTCGCGGCGGATCGCTGGGGCGACAGGTGCCCGAGCGCATCGCGTCATCGGCGGCCACCGCCCGAGCATGCGGGGGCCAAGTCGAGCAAGCAGCGCAGACGTGTCGCGAACGTGCCGCCATCATCGGCGACTACGAGATTCGGCTCGACATCTATCAGACGGCCTACGCCTACTACTCACGTGCCGTCTGGAACTGGAGCGCCCAGCACACTGCCTGGTCCCTCGACGAGACCGGTTTGATTTCCGATCCGGGCCCGCAGCCTCGTCCTCCAAACCCGCCATCGACGCCTCCCGAGTGGGCTGAGGTTGTCAGGCCATGAGCCCCACAACCGGATGGCGGCCCATGTCTGTGGGCGTTGCCGTGCAGTCCAACAATGCGGCTGGCGATGTCTCCTTGGTCCTCACCGAACGCGATGTGACGGTTGCCGAGGTCTTTGCAGCCCTCGATCTTCCCGAGAACACATCAGTCGATGGGTCTCTGATTGCAGCGCCGGCCGAGATCCATGCTGCCGAGGTGCTGGTTAGCGGGTCGTTGCTCGATGCGCGGGCCAGGGCTGTCGAAGTCGCCACGCCCGACGCTGCCGAGATGCCACTTGTCGAGGTCGCCGTTGTCGGTGGCCTCGACGCTGGCCCCACGACGCAGCTGGGTGAGGGGCTCTTTCGGTTGCGTGGGGTCGGCGCAGCGCCATCGCACGATTGGATGCTTCATATTGATCATCGCGATCTGGCAGCACAGAGTGCCGAGCCATGGCATGTGCACGGCGCTCGAATCGAAGTGGTCGAAGGTGAGGGGTTCGCTGTTTCGCTCGGCCGCCCGGTCGATCCTGAGCCGCGCCAGGGCCGCACGGTGCATCGTCCGCCGCGGACCCTGCCGCCCGCATCGGTGCAGCCGGTGCCGCTCGACAACCCGCCTCAGGCGGTCCGCGAACCATCACCGTTGTCATGGGCCACACTGCTTGCACCGATCCCAATTGCGATCATGATGGCGTTGGTGTTTCGTCCGCTATTTGCGCTGTTCGCCGCCATGGGGCCGGTTATGGCGCTCGGTCGCTGGTACGAATCGAGACGACGATTTCGCAAAGACACTGCGGCTCGTGCGATCGCGGTCGCTGCCCAGATTGCGGCAGTGAGCGCTGCAGCGCTCGATCAGAGCGAAGAGTTCGTTCGGCTTCGCTGGCTGAGCAACCCGCACGTTGGAGAATTGTGGCGTCGCGCCCGTTCCAACTCGGTGCGCCTGTGGGAGCGCAGGCCAGGAACGCCAGGATTCCTCGTATTTTCTGTCTGCATCGTGCCTGACTTGGTCGCGGCGGTGACGAGCGGGCAGAAACCTGACAGCGAGGTGCACGCCGAGCTCGAGCAGCCGCTCGAACTTCGTGCGGTACCGCACACCGTCGACCTGGCCGTCCATGCTGGTGTGGGTCTGCACGGCAGGCGCAACGAGGCACTCGCCGTAGCGCGGTCGATCATCTTGCAGCTGGCGACACTGCATGGTCCCGCCGACCTCAAGATCGGCGTGTTGTGCGACGACACTGCGAGCGCCGATTGGGATTGGATCAAGTGGCTGCCGCATTGCGATCGCCGGCTGACCGCGCATTCGGCGCCGCCGATCGCCAAAGCACTTTCAGCCGGTGCCAGAGACAACACCTACATTGGCTCGAGGCCATCGCAAGGTTCGACCACCGACCTGGCCGACGTCGTGCGTTTGGTGATCGTCGATGATTCAAGTGCCGACGTCGCGGCTCTTTCTCGCGCCGCTCAGGGTGCCAAAGACGGCTTGCGCATCGTTGCTGTTGCACACGAGTCAGCATCGTTGCCGGCGGTCTGCAGTGCGTTGGTGGCGGTCGAGGGCTCGGTGGTCGAGTCCTATGTCCCCGAGTCCGGAAAAGGAAATTCCGTGGGTGTTTCCATCGGCATCTCGCTCAGTACCGCGACGAGTTGGGCCCGGTCCCTAGCGGGTTTCAGCGATCCCGAGGACACCGACTTCGGGGCCACCGAGACGCACGCGACGCGGCTGCTTCATCTTGTTGGGTATTCGTCACCCGCCGAGATCGAGCGTGGCTGGTCGATGCGTTCGGCCGACGCCTCGCCGATTGCGATGATCGGATCGTGCGTCGATGGGCCATTTGGTATCGACCTGCTCGAAGACGGTCCGCACCTGCTGATTGCGGGCACGACAGGCAGCGGCAAGAGCGAACTGCTGCGAACAATGGTTGCGAGTCTTGCGGTTGCCTGCCCGCCTGAACACCTCAACTTTGTGCTGGTCGACTTCAAAGGCGGCGGTGCGTTCGATGCGGTCGCGGGGTTACCTCACGTTGCGGGTGTTATCACCGATCTCGACGAGGCCATGGTCACGCGTGCGGTGAACAGCCTGCGGGCAGAGCTGATCCGGCGAGAGATGCTCTTTCGCGACCTCGAAGCATCGACCTACAACGACGCCGTTGTACGGGCCACCGAGCCGCTTGCCCGGCTGCTCGTCATCGTCGACGAGTTCGCCGCCCTGGCAACCGACTATCCCGAGCTGATGGCAGCGATCGTCGATCTAGCGGCCCGCGGGCGGAGCCTCGGAATGCACTTGGTGCTGGCGACGCAGCGGCCAAACGGCATCATCGATCAGAAGATACGAGCGAACACCAATCTGCGCATTGCGCTGCGGGTGCAAGACGCCTATGACTCCCAAGATGTCGTAGGCGTCGGCGACGCCGCGCTCATCGATCGCCGAACGCCGGGCCGAGCGCTGTTCAGAGTCGCGGGTGAGCCACCCGTGATTGGGCAGACGGCATACAGCGGCAACCCCGACGTGCGGGCCACACGCTGCGCAGTCCGTGCCCACACCCTTTTCAACAACGAGGGATCCGCTCGGGCCGAATCACCCGACGACGCCGAAGAGTCGGCTCCTACCGAACTCGATGTTCTCGTCGAGGCAATTTCGACAGCGAATGCCGCTCGGCAATTCTCGGCTCGGCCGTTGTGGTCCGAACCGTTGCCGTTGACGCTTGACTGGATCGACCTCGGCGGCCGCGAGTTGGCGGCCGAGTCAGCGGCCGCTTGCGACGGCCCCGCCAGAGCCGGGGTAGCCCTTGGTTTGGCCGATCTCCCCGAGCAGCAGACCCAGATGCCGTGGCGGTGGGATCCCGACTCGGGGCCACTGGCGATCTACGCAGCGTCCGCATCGTGCGCCGGAAAAGTGCTGACATCGGTCGGCGCAGCCCTTGTATCAGCGAGCGTCGAGGACGCTCACCTCTATGTGATCGATGGCGGAACCGGCGGCACCGAGCGGCTTGGCGACCTGGCATACACCGGCGCCTATATCCCTGTCGACGAAATCGACCGAGTCGACCGAGCGATTCGGCTGTTCGAGCAGACGTTCGCTCGCCGGCGCTCCGACCGATCTGGGAGCGACGAACCACGGCTCGTGCTGCTCATCGACAACATCGCCGCGGTGCTTGCTGCTCATGATGAGCTTCGGGCGGGTGCACTCGTCGATCGTCCCAGCGCACTGGCCCGCGATGGGTCGAGCCAACGCCTTCACCTGGCCATCACGGGCCGCACGGTGCGCGACATCGCGCATCGGCTCTCGCAACAGATTCCGAATCGATTGGTTCTGGCGCTGTCTGATCCCAGCGGCTATTTGTCCCTCGGCATCAAGGCGCGACAGATGGCGCCGCTGCCGGCAATGCGCGCCATCGACGTGGTGACCCATCAGCAGGTGCAGCTCGTCGAACCGCCGTCGCTCGATACCTGGGCCGAGCAATCGGGCACCGAAGGCGCCCGCGCTGTCGTGGCGATCCGCGGGTTTCCTCGTTCGGTCGGCACCGGACATCTTCCGGTCGCTTCGTGCAACGACGAGGTGCTCACGATTCCCATCGGCATCGATGCGCATGATCTCGTGCCAGCAGCGCTGGTGCTGCGCCCCGGCGATCATGCCCTGGTGGTGGCAGGCCACGGTGGCGGTCGCACTACTGCGCTCGAGACCATCGCGAAACAAGTCGAGCAGGGCGCACTAGGGCTAGACCTTGTTCAAATTGCGACGCCACACCGCTCAACAGCGACCGATGAGATCGTTGGGTCGGTAGCGACGACCCCTGACGAAATCTCCGCCATTGGCGATCATGCCAGACAGACATTGGTCATCGTCGACGATGCCCATCTTTTGAGCGCCGATGCCACGTCGGCGCTCACTCAGTTGCTCGACGTAGCGAACGTGCGCGTCATCGCCGCAACAACCCCCGAGGCAGCACGCAGTATTCGTGCGTGGACCACGCCGATTCGCAACGGCGGCATCGGGTTGGTGCTCGGGGGAACCGAAGCCGATGGCGATCTGTTCAGAGTCCGATTCGGTCGACTCAGCGGACTCGGTACGGTGCCGGGCAGGGGCCATCTCGTGCAGCGAGGGCAGGTCGCAGCGTTGCAGGTTGCCGCTACGAATGCACCGACAGAGAACCACTGGCTACTATGACCCCCAGTGGATGACATCGAGTGGTTGAATACCGACGAGGCAGCGAAACGTCTGGGCATCACTACCCGCACGCTGTATCGCTTTATGGACCAAGGCCGACTGCCCTCCTACCGCTTTGGTCGGGTATTCCGGCTCAAGCTGACTGACGTCGAGTTATTTATCGAAGACTGTCGGGTCGAACCTGGCACACTCAGTCACTTATACCCCGAGCCCAATCCAGCCGAGGCTGGTTCGGGCGATACACCAGATGACGGTGAGCACCTACGTGTCGACGATCAGAAAAGCGAGGGCTGAGCCCCATTCCTCCACGAACAGCCCAGCCCAGCGCCAGTCAACGGACGGCGCAATGACTGGCGGTCCGGTGCGACTCACCGTGCCCGGCAACCATCTGATGCCCGGCCTTCTCGGCCAACAAGACGAATGGCTCCAAGAAATCGAGCGCCAGTTCCCCGACACCGACATATTGGTTCGCGGCAATGAGATCGCCGTCAGCGGAACAAAAGCCGACACGGTTGGTCGCCTGTTCGAAGAGATGATCATGTTGTTGCAGCGGGGCTTGCCGATCGACGCCACGAATCTGCGGCTGTCCATCGACATGGTCGCCGCCGACGAGCACCCAAGCGACGTCTTGACCGCCGACATTCTCAAGTCGTCCCGCGGCGGCCGAATTCGCCCGAAGACAGCGGGCCAGAAGCGCTACGTCGATGCCATTCAGCGCAACACGATCACGTTCGGTATTGGCCCCGCAGGTACCGGCAAGAGTTGGCTTGCGGTCGCAATGGCCGTGCAGGCACTGCAGAGCAAAGAAGTCGAGCGCATCGTTCTGACTCGGCCGGCAGTCGAGGCGGGCGAACGGCTTGGCTTCCTTCCCGGAGATCTGATGGCCAAGATCGATCCGTATTTGCGACCGCTCTACGATGCGCTCTACGACATGGTCGATCTCGAAGGCGTCGAACGTCTACAAGAGCGCGGCGTCATCGAAGTCGCGCCACTTGCCTTTATGCGCGGCCGCACACTCAACAACAGTTTCATCATCCTCGACGAGGCGCAGAATACGACTCCCGAGCAGATGAAGATGTTTCTGACTCGGATCGGCTTCGGCAGCAAGGTCGTCGTCACCGGCGATGCGACGCAGATCGACGTACCCGATGGGCGTAGCGGGCTGAACCGGCTCGAGCCGATGCTGCGAGGTATCGAGGGGCTCGAATTCGTGCTGCTCAACAGCCGCGACGTCGTGCGTCACAGCATCGTGAGCGCAATCGTCGACGCCTACACCGAGGAGGACGAGAAGAAGCGAGTCGCCGCCGAGGCGGCCAAGGAACGACGACGAAACGACTCGTCCGAATGAGCGGTAGTAGTACGTCGCCTGCTGACGGCGCCAACGTCCGAGTCGACGTTGACAATCGCCAGCAGGCACATGAACTCGACCATATCCATCTCAGCGAGTTGCTCGCCAGCGCGCTTGCTGCTCAGCACCTAGCAGCGGAAGCTGAAGTTGGCTTGGCGTTTATCGACGTCGCCGAGATGACCGAACTCAACCGCACGCACATGGGTGCTGAGGGACCCACCGATGTGCTTGCGTTCCCCATCGATGGTGTTGCCGGTGGTGCACCGGTGCCGGCGGGACAACCCATGATGTTCGGTGACATCGTGATCTGTCCTGAGGTGGCGGCCAGAGCACCGCAAGAATTCGGCGATGAACTCGCGCTGCTGGTCGTGCACGGGGCATTGCACCTCGTGGGGCACGATCATGTCGACCCCGACGAAACTGCCGCAATGAAAGCGCTCGAAACCGAACTACTCGACCGGTTTCACCGCTCATGAATATCACTGTTGTCGTGCTGCTTTCGATTGCGACGTTGGTGTTCATCGCCCTCGCCGCGGTCATAGCAGCTGCTGAAACCGCGTTCACACGTGTCAACCGCAGCCGAGCTGACGCCCTCGTCGCGGCCGAGGCCGAAGATCATCCCGACGATGATGACACCGACGATCGGGTCGAAGCGCTGCAGCAGTTCTCGCGTCGTCCGGTCACGATGCTGGCTTCGCTGACATTCGTGCAGGTCGCCTCGCAGCTTGCTGCCGCGATCCTGGCGTTCAGCGTGGGCAGAGAGATCGCTGGCCGGCCTGCGGGTTATGTCGCGGTGTCGATCTGTCTGGCAGTGCTGTTCTTTGCCGTTGCGTTGAGCCGCAGTCGGGCACTGCTGGCGCCTGATACGACAGCGGTTGGTTTGGTGCCGATCCTCAAGATCGTGGCGCCGCTTGGTTTGTTCACCCGTCTGTTTGTGCGTTTGGCGCGCCGGTCGACACGCCCGTCTGAACCTGACCCCGATGTCGATGAGCAGCAGGTATTGGCGATCGTCGGACAAA
>JBDNHG010000236.1:0-3797 GCA_041688925.1 Acidimicrobiales bacterium
ACTGGCCACGTTCACGAATGTGCTCGATGGCGAACCCTCCCCCACCGAGATTGCCGTCCTCATCCTGGGTGAGTCCGGTGAACTGAAAGATGTCGGCGTAATGACCGGCGAGCCCGACCACCCGCCGTCCATGCCCGCCGATCAAGAACGGGATATGGGTTTGGGCCGGGCGGATGCCGACGTCATCGACGCTGACATGATGGTGCTCACCCGAGAATGAACAAGATCCGGTGTCACAGAGTGAACGGATGACTTCGAGCGACTCGGCGAATCGATCGACCCGCTCGCGAGGCGGCCGCAGCGGCACCCCAATGGCATCGTGTTCGGCCTGCGCATACCCGGTGCCCAAACCAAGGACCAACCGGCCCGAGGTCATCTGATCAACCGAGATCGCGGTACGCGACAACAACACCGGCTGATGGAACTCGTTGTTCAGAACCAGCGGGCCGACCCGTAACGTCGAGGTCGCTCCGGCGGCAACTACGAGGGCTACAAATGGGTCAACTGCACTGTTCGGTCGTTCGCCGCCGACATGGTCATAGGAGTACAACTCGTCGTACCCGAGCGCCTCGACCTCGACGGCAAAAGCCGCCAAGGCATCGGGGTCATGTAGAGGACCGGTCTGTACAGCAAAACGAAATGGTGACGTCACGCCACCACTATATGCAACCAAACAGTTGCGTATCAATCGCGCCGGCGGAGACGTTTCGCATGGTCTTCGAGTCGTTTGCGCTGCTCGGGTGTCAAGCTGTCCATACCGTGTGCCGAAACCTGGTCAAGGATCATGTCGATCTCGGCCTCTTCGAGTCGGCTCAGCTCTCGTCGTGGTGCAGGTATCGGTGCCGGCGCAACCGCCAGTTTGCCGCGACGCTTGCGACGCGATGTTGACCTGCGTGCGGCCGGCTTCGACGCGCCGCCATAACTTGCCGGGAGCGGCACCTTGGGAATCCAGTCGACTTCATCGGCGAACCCCAATGAACGCATAGCGATGAGCGACATGGCGACCGTTGTCAGCAAGAACATGATCGATAGTCCCTGCCCCCGGGCACCAACGTACTGCAACAGGTCGAGCACGATGATGCCCGCAGCGATGCCCCACGCCGGGATGCCGGGCCAGAAGCGTGCGTTTGGCGCCCGCAGAGCAAAGGCAACAAGCACGCCCAACTCGAGGAACCGAAGTCCGAGTACCAGGCCGTCACTTCCTGCGACCAGGTAGAACAGCGTGGCCACAACCGGCGGAATCACCGTGAGCACGACCAGGAAGGCGGTGAAGAGTCGTCGTCCCATCGACGCTTCGAGTTGGCTGCCGAGCATGAAGAACACGGCCAGGAGCAGCAGCGTCCATATGTCGGGATCGTTCGGGATCGGCCAGGTGATCAGCCGCCAGACTTGGCCGTTAGCGACCTGACTTGGGATGAACCACAACTTGCCGAAGAGCGGGTGGGTCGGGCCTTCGATAGCCCACATGAATATCGACAGCACGCCGACACCGACCACAAAGATCGTCGTGGACACGTCGACGGTGCCGACGCGAAACCACGGATCATCGCTGCTTCCGAATCGACCCATGTTAAAAGAACGCATAGGCCTCCAAAACTAGGGCACAAAATGGTCTACGGGATGGCTAGCCGTCGTTCGACCCAATCTGGACCGGCGCAACTCGCTCAGGAGGCCGGCTAATCACCGCTGCCACGGCAGCAAAGACGACGATGCCACCGAGCATTTGCAGGATCGTCAGGGGCTCGTCATGTATGACCCATGCCGCCAGAATCGCGACAATGTTCATCGAAAGCAGATATAGCGACGACCGCGACGCGTCGACATAACGATGCACCCATGCCATAACGATGTGGCCCAGCCCACCGGTGAACACGATGATGATCGCCAGCCACAGCCAATCCCATCCACCGATCGCCCGGTAGTCGGCTGCGCTGCTCGTCACCAGTGCCCAGGGCGTCACTGCCAGGGCGGCCCACACGACCACACCTGCCATCCATTGCACCGAGTCGATGTCATGTCGGCTGCGTTCACGTTTCGTCAACAAGAAGTAGACGGTGAAGAACACCTGTGACACCGCGGCGTAGATGATCGCTGCCGCACTCACCTCGAACCCATCGCCGCCAGTCGCAACAACGATGGCGGTGCCGCCAATGCCAACAAAGGTCCACAAGATGTGCCACAAGGTCGGGCGCTCACCCAGGAACGGCCCAGCCACCAGCAGGATAATTCCTGGTTGCATAGCGGCGAACACACTGAGCACAGCGACCGCGCCCTCGTTGATCGTCAAGAACACGAAGACCAGGTTGATTCCGAACGCGGCCCCAGCGAGCCATGCGTGCCTGACGCTGTCCCAGGTCGGCCGAACGCCCCGGATCGAGGCCAACACGTAGAGCAGCGGCACCGAAAACCAGAACCGATACAGCACCGAGATCACTGCCGGCGCGGTGATGAGCTTCGAGATTGGTGGTCCGAGCCCCCATACGAGGATCACGAACGCCAGCGCCGAGCCGGCGCGGTTCGCGCCGGCGCGACTCACACTGGCGTCGGGCTGCGTACTCGTCGCGGCGGGGCGTACAACTCTCAAGGGTTCAGTATTCCACCGCGAGCCGCGACAATTCTCATGCCGACTACAGGATGCTCATGCCACCGTCGACAACGAACTCTTGTCCGGTGCAGTAGCTGCTGTCGTCACAGGCCAGGAACAGCGCAACGTTGGCGACCTCGTCGGCCGTAGCCGTACGTCCCAGGGGCACACCGCGCGCCACCATCTTGCTGTTGTCCGCGCCCTCGAGTACTCCCTCGTTGAGCATCTCGGTGTCGATGTAGCCGGGGTGTATCGAGTTCACCCGAACATTGCGGCGGCCGTTCTCAACAGCTGCTGCCTTGGTCATGCCACGGACAGCCCATTTCGACGTGAAGTACGCGAACGCATTCATACCACCGGTGAGCCCGGCTACCGAGGAGATGTTCACTATCGATCCGCTGCCGGCCTCGCGCATGAGCGGTGACATGGCACGCATGCCCAGGAACACCCCGGTGCAATTGATGTCCATCACCCGCGAGAAATCATCGACGCTGATCTCATAGTGTTTCCCCTTGGCGAAAACACCGGCATTGTTGATCAGTACATCGACGCTGCCGTTTGCGGTCATGATTTCTTCGGCCAGGTTCGCCCAACCAGCTTCGTCGCGTACATCGAGGTGGCGATACGTGCCGCCCATCTCGTCGGCCACTGCCTGGCCAGCCTCGTCGAGCACGTCGGTGAGCCAGACCGTGCCGCCTTCGGCCGCAAACAGCCTTGCCTCGGCGGCACCCTGCCCTTGGGCCGCGCCGGTAATTACACACACCTTGTTATCAAGTCTTCCCATGCCATGATCATGGACCGACAAGGCGACGCGGTCCAAGACGGCTAATCCCGACAATTGCTATCGGATTTGTCATGTATCGCTGTTAGCGTGCCCATATGCGCTCGATATTTCGCTTTCCCGACACGGTGAATGAGACTTCTGCACGCTTGGTCGCCGCCGGCGTGGTCGCTCAGGGCCTGCTGTTCTTGTGGTTCCAAAGCGGGTTGGTACTCATTCCACTCGCCTATGGCTTTGCGGCCCGAGTCGTCAGCGGACCGTCGCTCTCTCCCCTCGGGCAATTTGCCACGCGGGTCGCGACACCGGTCGTCGAGAGCCGCACAGGCCACACGGGTCGACAGGTACCGGGCGCACCAAAACGTTTCGCCCAAATGATCGGCCTTACCTTCACCGCTGCGGCGTCGGTCGCATGGTTGACCGGCGCGCCATTCG
>JBDNHG010000237.1:0-2739 GCA_041688925.1 Acidimicrobiales bacterium
CGACGAGGGCGAGTCCACCGGTCATGATCTTGCGCTCGCGGCCGCCATCGAGGTGCCGGCCGAGCAACAGCGTCGAGAAGCCTGCCATCTCGCCGATGCCGAGCACGGTCGTCAGACGCGCGGTCGTGGTGGCGAACGCCGCAGCCAGCGTGGGCAGGAAGAATGGCATCCACCGCAGCGCCGTGTTCGAGATCGCTTTGGCCGCCGTGAGCCGTATGAGGGCGGGCCGTCCGACCTGGCCTGCCGGGGTCGTCGCCCGAACTGGCAAATGTTGTCCGCGACGCACCGGCCGAGGCTATCTCCCGCGATGCCGCCGGATGTGATCCACGCGACGGTGCATGAGTCACGTCGCAGGGCGCGGGGGATGGGCAAGCCTGATGGCTGGCGCATGCGGTCATGCTTGTTGTCGAATACGGCGTTGATGTCCTACCCGTGTGCAACGCTTGCGCTGCGTTGACTTGCCCCGTTGGGCCACCCAAACAAGCGACAGGGGAGTGGCGTGCTGCAACCTGATCATGGTCATGATTTCGAGCGGGCGATCGGCTCGATGCGGGCAACAATCGAGCGCATCGAGCAGTTGTTAGGAATCGCTGATCCGACCGACGATGAGTTGCTCGATACGACGCAATCGGCGCTCGAGGTCGGCGACTTGCTGGGCGAGGTCTGACTCGCGCACGAGCACGCCAGCGGCATCAGCAATGGTGTGTTCAGGCAATTCGAAGAACTCCTCGATGGCCGACCAGTGGGACGGATCCGGCTTCGTCTGCCCGCTACGCCACTTGCCTACCGTCTGACGTTCGACGCCAATATGGCGGGCCAAATCCGACTGAGTCCCGCGCTGACCGCTGCCGATCAGGCGACTGAGAAGATCGCTGACACTCTCGCGCACCCGGAGATCATGCCACATGACGGGCCAGCTTCCTGACGCATCACACGGCTTCGCAAGAAACTTCGGTGATCACTTGACACGTAGCATGCACCAAGGTACGTTACGAACATGCGTTCGAGTGAAACTCCAGGTGGCCAGGGGTGTGACACCTATTCGTTCGATTCGTTGAGCTCCATGGTGGGGGCCGTCACGCACTTTGTCGAGACCCTTCCGCCACGCGAACGCATCCGGGCCTGTCATATGGCAACGTCTTGTCTCGAGGCAATCGAGACAGTGGCTGCTGTTGAGTTCATCGCAGACGACGGCGACACGAGGGCAGCAGAACGTGCGTTGTCCGACCGCAAGTCGTCAAAACACGCTGCTCGCCGCACCGCCAAACGAGCTGCTGCGGCCGCCAAGAATCCGACCATCGCAGAGAAGATGAAGTCTCGCGAACTCTCGGGTGAACAGGTCGACGCCGTCGTCAGGGCCGACGCTCGCACCGGCGGGGCCGCAAGTGGCGATGCATCACTGCTCGATGAGCTCAGCGACGCCACGGCCGACGAGACCAAGGCAATCGTTGACAAGTTCATCGTCGACCAGGCCAACGCCGACACAGCACAAAAGGAGCACGATCGGCAACGAGGATTGCGCGACGTGCGCAAGCACCGTACGGGAACCGGCCTTGCAGCGATCACCCTCGCTGGCGACGATGCCTCGATCGATGCAATGCACAAGCAACTTCTTGCCGATGCGGCTGGGCTCTACCGCGGCGACGGTGGGCGAGAGGTTCCCAATTCGCAACATCCCCGCACCAACGGCCACCGCCTATTCGATGCAGCCAAGGGGCGCATCACCGGTGCGGTCGATGCCGCTCTGCAACCCGACGGTGACGGCGAGGCCAGTTCTGGTGTCGGCACGAATTCTGGTGGCAGTCGCGTCGATGGTGCTGCCGATGGTCGGCCTTCGGCCGGCGACGTAACGAAGATCGCAAGCAAGCGATATACGCCGCCAGCGGCTCGACGGCCGACCATCGTCGTGCTTGTCGACATCGACAAGCTGACAGGCGTAAACCCGTCGTTGGTCGCCCACCAGATCGGGCTCGGTCCCATTGCCGACAGCGTGCTCGCTGCGTACCTTGGCGATTCCCGTGTCGGCGTCGATCTGGTCGGTGCGGTGTTCGGCAAGGCGGGCCATCCTCTCTGGCTGGGTCGCACCGTGCGATATGCGTCTGATGCGCAATACTTGGCACTCGTAATTCGCGACAAGGGATGTGTCGACTGTGGTGCCAGCGCGGACCGGTGCCAGGTGCATCATTGCATTCCGTGGAATTCGCCAGCCAAGGGTGAGACCAATATCGATGACCTCGCGCTTCTGTGTGGCGACTGCCATCACCGCTTGCACGAACAGAAACAAACGCTGTACCGACGCCACACCAGCGGCAGGTGGGCAAAACGGGCGGCGACACCCGACGAGATCGCGCCGCCACGACCGACGACGCAAGCTCGGGCGCCCGATCGACGAGCCGGGCCTCGTGGTTCCGGTTCTCGAAACGAAAGTGACGTTCCCGCAGAGCGAGGGCACGCGGCATGACTGGGCGCACGCGGCTGATGCTCGCCGCCCGAAACGCTGCAGGGTCTCGCTCGTCATCGCTAGTGTTCAGGCCCTTGACGACCGCACCGACCTCAGAACAAATTGCCGGCCTCACGCTCGAAGAAAAGGCGGCGATTACCGCCGGCTACGACATCTGGACAGTTCCCGGAATTGAGTCGCTGGGTATTCCGCCTTTGCGCATGACCGATGGCCCCAATGGCGCACGGGGCGCCAAGAACATGGTCGGGTCCAGCGGCATCCGGGCTATTTGTGTGCCA
>JBDNHG010000238.1:0-5478 GCA_041688925.1 Acidimicrobiales bacterium
AGTGTTGCTGGCGATGGGCAACTGGTTCAGCGACAAATACGCCGAGGGCACGCCTGCCATGCGCTACTACGCCGGCTGCGAATACGTTGACAAGGTCGAGACGCTGGCAGCAGACCACGCCAAGGCGCTGTTCAACGCCGACTATGCCTATGTGCAGCCACACTCGGGTATCGACGCCAACTTGGTGGCGTTCTGGTCGATTTTGGCGCATCGCGTCGAAGCTCCTTTCCTGACCGAACGCGCATCGAAGAACGTCAACGATCTGACCGACGCCGACTGGGAAGAACTGCGCCAGCTGTTCGGCAATCAGCGCATGCTCGGCATGGCGCTCGATGCCGGCGGCCACCTGACCCACGGCTTTCGTCCCAACATCTCGGGCAAGATGTTTGACCAGCGTTCGTACGGGGTCGACCGCGAAACCGAGATGCTCGACTACGACCAGATCGCAGCGACCGCCCGTGAGTTCAAGCCGCTCGTGATCATCGGCGGCTACTCGGCCTATCCGCGTGCAGTGAACTTCGCCAAGATGCGTGAGATCGCCGACGAGGTCGGCGCAACCTTCATGGTTGACATGGCACACTTCGCCGGGCTCGTCGCCGGCAGGGTGTTCACGGGCGACTTCGACCCGCTCCCCCACGCACATATCGTTACGACGACAACCCACAAGTCGCTGCGCGGTCCGCGCGGTGGAGCGGTGTTGACCAACGAGGCCGATCTGATCGAGTTCATCGACAAGGGATGCCCGATGGTGCTTGGTGGTCCAATGGCCCATGTGATGGCCGCCAAGGCGGTGGCGTTCGCCGAGGCTCGCCAGCCCGAGTTCCAGACCTATGCCCATCAGGTCCGCGACAACGCCGCAGCGCTCGCCGAGGGCATCGCCAAACGGGGCGGACGCATCGTGTCGGGTGGCACCGACAATCATCTCTGCCTTGTCGATGTCACCAGCTTCGGCCTAACCGGCCGCCAGGCCGAATCGGCACTCGAATCATCGGGTGTCATCGTGAACCGCAACTCGATTCCGTTCGACGAGAACGGGTCGTGGTACACCAGCGGCATTCGCCTCGGTACCCCGGCGCTCACGACCGTCGGCATGGACGAATCCGACCTCGATCAGGTCGCCGACATCATCTGTGGCGTGCTCACGGCAACCGAGGCAGCCACCACCGCAGCTGGCGCCCCATCAAAGGCAAAGTTCATCCTCGCCGACGAGGTCCGCGACGCCACCCGAGCCCGCTCAGCCGAGCTGCTCGCCGCCAACCCCCTCTACCCCGAAATCGGCCTGCTCTGACCTGCGCCTGCCAAAGCGAATTGTTACGTCCCCTGGGGACGTAACAATTTCCAGCGGTGTAACTTGCTCGTCAAACTTCGATGGCTCGGACATCGTTGGCATAGCGGACCGCGTGTTGGCGCAGGGCTGATTCGGCGTCGATGTCGAGCGAACGAGCCAGGGCTACGACCGAAAACAACAGTTCGCCGATGTCTGATTCGGTTGCCGCCGGCACTTCAGCTGAAGCAGGGGCCGTTTGGCCGATGGCGATGGCCTTCTTCTGCACCTTGGAGGCATAGAGCAGCGCCGGCAGCGCTGCCGGGATGCCGTCCATGACCGAGCCGCGGCCCTTCTCTTTGCGCTTTGCAGCCTCCCACTGCGCCGGTAAATCCTCGAGCGTGGTTTCGGCGTCGCCATAGACGTGAGGGTGCCGCTCGAACAACTTGTCGTGGATGCCCTGGGCAACATCGGCGACATCGAACCAGCCCTGTTCTGTAGCCAGAATCGAGTGGAAGAAGATCTGGTAGAGCAGGTCGCCGAGCTCCTCTTGCAAGTCGGCAAACCGCTGCTCGAGGTTGTCGTCTGAGGCCTGGTCGCCGGCCTCGTCGAATCGATCGAGCGCTTCGAGGGTCTCATAGCTCTCTTCGAGCAGGTACCGCCGCAGCGAGGCGTGGGTCTGGTCGGCGTCCCACGGGCACTCTTGGCGCAGCCGACGCACCATCACGTCGAATTGTGCGAACGCCGTACCGACGGGCGTCGGAAGCTCAGCCACATAGAGTGAGGTCAGATGATCGGCTTCGACCTCGCGGTCGAGATCAGCCCACGCCACATCGAAGACCCGCTCGTCATCACCGCCAAGCCCTTGCAAGACTGTTGCCCGCAGATCACCAGGCTCATCGATCGACAGCTTGATGTCGCTCAGTACCTGCTGCGAGTGGCACTGCGCTATCAGCAGCGGGCCACTCTGGCCCGCAGCATCAGCCGCAAACCGATGGCCGTCGACGACACGCACTGCAGCCTCGATCGGATCGATGCCGAGCGCCACCCAGCTCAGGTCGAGGAACGACAGCGCCGGGTGCACGACGACCTCGACATCGGCACAAGCACAAAGAAGATCGACGGTGTGCTCGGCGACGCGTGGCGAACCCGGCACGGCGTAGAGCACCCGACCGAACCAGGAGGCCGCATCAACGAGCTCGACAACGATCTGCTGGTACACCGCTTCGAAGCTCGGCAAGGTCTCATAGAGGTGATCAAACGAGCTGGCCACAACCGCCGCTGCTGCCGGATGGCGTTCGGTCCGCAAGAAACGGTGCTCGATCTCGTCGACGGGCGCCAACGTTCCTGCCGTGATCAGGTCAGGCCCGGCAGGACCGAGACCAACGATGTCGATGCGAGGTTTCACCTGCGTAGCCATCTGACCATCATGCCCGCTACACGCGCCGTGCCCGCGCACTCGGTCACGGGTGTGACCTGGCGGATCCAACGACCTCAGACAAACGGCTAAGGTCTCGATAAGACAATTCGCCGGGGGGGCGCCATGACCGATATCACGCCGGTAGTCGATTGGGCAGAAGACTTCGACATCTTCGACGATGCATTCGTCAAAGACCCAGATCCGATCTGGAAGGATCTACGCGACCGTGGTTGCCCGTTTGCACGAACCGAACGCAGGCAGGTGTCCTTCATGCCGACGACCTTCGAGGCAGTGCGACAGGTTGCCGGCGACACCGAGAACTTCTCGTCCTTCTCAGTGACCGTCGTGCCCTCACCCACCACCTACGACGACCAGGGCAACCGGCTGCGATCGATCATCACCGCCGATGCGCCTGACCACACGCCCGAACGTCGGCTGATGTTGCCGTTCTTTGCACCCAAGGCCGTTGAGAAATATCGCGAACACACCCAAGAGTTGTGCCGAGAGCTGATTCGCGGGTTCATCGAAGACGGCCGAGCCGACATCGCCGGCGAATACGCACGGGAGATTCCGCCGCGGATCATTGCGCTCATCCTGGGCATCGACCCCGAGCGAGCTGACGACTTCGCCACCTGGGTGCAGGGCGTGCTCGAACTGGGGCTGCAAGACGACGAGATTCGCGAACACTACGCCGACATCATCCGCAACTTCTTCGTCGACGAGATCAAGGATCGCATCGAGAACCCCGGCGACGACCTGATCTCGTTCCTGCTCGGCGCCGAGATCGATGGCGAGTCGGTGCCCATGAATGTCATTCGCGGCAACGTCGGCCTGATGCTGATCGCCGGCATCGACACCACCTGGAGTTCCATCGGCTCAGCGCTCTGGCATCTGGCCAGCCACCCCGAAGACCGTCGCCGACTCGTCGAAGAACCCGAGTTGATTCCGACCGCGCTCGAAGAATTCCTTCGGGCCTACTCCCCTGTCACCATGGCCCGCGTCGCCACCAAGGACACCATGGTGGGCGACCGTGAAGTCAAAGAGGGCGAGCGCATCGTCTTGTCGTTCCCCGCTGCGAATCGCGATCCCGAGGCCTTCGAGAACCCCGAAGAAATCATCATCGACCGCCAGGTCAACCGCCATGTCGCCTTTGGTTCTGGCATTCACCGCTGTGCGGGATCGAACCTGGAGCGCCTCGAGATGCAGGTCGCGATCGGCGAGTTCCTGGCGATGGTGCCCGAGTTCGAACTCGAAGACCCTGGGGCCGTCACCTGGGCCGGTGGCCAAGTCCGCGGGCCTCGTTATCTGCCCGTGACGTTTCCACCCAGCCCCAGTCTCTGACTTGGACAGCTCAGAATCGGGCCCCGTCAGTTCAAGCCGTCCTTGACGATCTCGGCGATCTCGCCTGATGCATGCAACTCGGCGATCACCTGGTTGATCGGCTCGCGCCATAGGGAATCCTGGGCGAGTCCGAACGTTTCGAACTCTGAGTACAACACGCCTTCGACCCGGTGGATGCCGACGGTCTTTTGCAATTGGGCCAACGCGTACGGGTTCGATACCACGACGTCGATCTCGCGTTCGCTCAGCGCATCGAAGAGTTCGAGCTGAGTGTCGAACTCGATGATCGCCACGCCGCGAGATGCGAGGTAGTCGGCGAAGCTCGAACCTGCGACAACCCCGATTGGGCTGTGGACATCGTCGAGATTAGAGATCGCTGGCCGGTCGAGTTCTTCGGCCATGATCGAGGTCACCTGAGAAACAAACGCCGCTATGAGCACGAGACTCGACAACATCGCCAGCAAGGCGATCAGGCGCCCGCCGAAAGACTTCGGCGCCTTGTCGCCGTACCCGACGGTGGTGGCGGTGACTGTCGACCACCACAATCCGTCCCACACGCCTTGCACGTACGAGCGGTCGAAATCGCCGTCCTCGTCGTGGCGGTTCCGCTCGAACAACCAGATCAGATGGGCCAGAACCAGCAGCCCGGCGAGCACGAGGGCGAACAGCCTGAGCACCCGGGTGTCGAACATCGAGCGCAGCAACGACGGACGGCTGTCTAACCGATCGCTGAAACCAATCTGTGGGCCAGATGCCACAACCGCTGACGTGAAGTCGTATATGGCTTCTCTTTCCGCGGTTGGCGCCAGCGGGGCAATGGCAATATCGGCTCGTCCATCGGCGACCGCCGGCAGCAGCTCAGCGAACGAATCAACCCACA
Organism: Acidimicrobiales bacterium; assembly: GCA_041688925.1. GTDB lineage: Bacteria > Actinomycetota > Acidimicrobiia > Acidimicrobiales > UBA10347 > UBA10347. Next base: position 4,906 of record JBDNHG010000238.1, read on the forward strand.
CCACGTCGTATCGCACACCGAGCCTGGCCGCGACCTCGTCCCAGATTTCGGCGTAGAACCCGTCGGCATCGTCGGCATCGTTCAGCACGAACGGTGCAAGTTCGGTCATCACGACCGTCACTTCATCGCTCGGTGGGCTACTCGGCGGGCCGCTCGGCGACTCTTGCGCTTCGGCGCTCGGCTGAGCGAACAAACACACTAAAACACCGATCAAGGCCACCGATCGGAACAGCCGGCGGTTGATCAGACGGGACATGCCCCCGAGGATATGCAGCAGCGGAGGCATCGGGCCGGGTCGACGACGACCTCGGTCAGCCAGCGGAACGAGCCTCGTCCGCAACAGCGGCGTCGACTTCGGCAGGGAATATCTCGAGATCGATCAGGGCCGCGATCGTTTCGGTCGCTGCGTCAGCTCTGGAGCTGACCGCCAACTGAAGAAGCCCAATCTCGGGGTCGTACTTCGTCTTGGGGTACAGCCTCGTCAACCGAATCTCCTTGCTCGCCGCCAGCCTTACGGGCCGAATGCGAGTAACGGCAGACGGACCGCCGAATCCGGGGCCTTTCACCGCCACG
>JBDNHG010000239.1:0-3501 GCA_041688925.1 Acidimicrobiales bacterium
CAGGTTCTTGACCGTCACGCGTATGAGCTCGACGAACGGCGTGAGCTCGATCTGCTCATGATCGATCACTGGTGTGGGGGGCTTCGTCGCCGGGTCATCGTGCGAGCAGTGCGACAGGCAAGCGCACGTCTTGGTCGGCGCCCCGCAGATTCGTGATGCGCAACCTGGAACGTTCCCGCTACGATCGCTGGCGGAAGGTTGCCTGAGCGGACGAAAGGGACGGTCTCGAACACCGTTGATGCGGCAACGTATCCATGGGTTCAAATCCCATACCTTCCGCCAAGGTGCTCTAACAAGCACAACGAAGAGCCTCTGAGTCTGACTCGGAGGCTCTTTGGCTTTTCTGGTTGGCTTTTCTGGACAGCTCCGCTGAGCCCTGCGGGGGCTGATGTCGCTCAGGTTGCATAGGAGGCGATGAAGCGGTCGACGACGTAGTCGCTGAGTTTCTCGAGCTCGGTTGACTGACCGACGAGTGACGAGAAGAAGATGGGGCCGAACAGCAGGTTGGACACCATGTCGGTGTCAATGCTCGCCGGCAATAGCCCTTCGGCGATGCCGAGGTCGAGGATCGCCTGGAGCTTGTTCGCTTTGGCCGAGCGGTCTTCGTCGACTATTGCGGCCAGGTCGGGCATCGTCGTGCGCAGCGACATCATCGCGGGCACGATTCGCGACCACTGGGGGTCGGCGATCGTTGTCGCAGCGTTACCCATGTAGGTGCGCAGCGCGACCTCGAAACCGCGTGACGGGTCGGGTTCATCGATGTCGGGGATATTGCATCGAACGACGTCGACCAACATCTCGTCGCGTGTTTGCCAGTGACGGTAGAGCGTCGACTTGGCGACGCCGGATGCATCGGACACCGCGTCGACGGTGACCCCGCGCGGTCCCGACTCGACAAGTAGCTCGGTCGCGGCTCGCAGCAGCTTCTCGCGACTGCGTAGCGCTCGGGGCGAGATGGGTTTGGTCATGCGGACAGATCACTTTCGATAGGACATGGGTCACATTCTGGCCTTGGCGCGCCGCACATCGTCATGTCAAGATAGTTTCGCTACGAAACAGTCTCGTTGCAGTACGCTGCGATGAAGCTACTGCCAGAACTGCCAATCCCCTCCAAGGAGCCCTCGTGCAAACGATGCGAGACGAAGCGAGCGATGTGTCGAGCACCATCGCCACCGACCCAAAAGACCAACGAAACATCCTGATTGCGATGTGCTCGGCGCTGATCGCCGTGATTGCATCGGTATCGGGCCTCAACGTTGCCCAGCAAGATCTCGCGATCGACCTGGGCGCATCACAAGGCGCCGTGTTGTGGATAATCAACGCCTACACGATTGCGCTCGCAGCGTTGCTGCTGCCGATCGGCGCCGTAGGTGACCGCTGGGGACGCAAACCAGTGCTACTCAGCGGTCTTGCCGTGTTCGGACTCGCCAGCATGGGCGCAGCCCTAGCCCCAAGTATCGGCCTGATGATCGCCGCACGGGTTGTTGCAGGAGCTGGCGCGGCAATGATCATGCCGGTCACGCTGTCGGTCATCACGTCGAGTTTCCCGGCCGAAGATCGGGCACGTGCGATCGGCATCTGGGCCGGGTTTGCCGGTAGCGGTGGAATCCTTGGACTCTCGACCGCGGACTTGCCTCAGGATCGAGCACCCTGGTCATCGTGTTCGCGGTGATGTTCGGCATCTTCCTGGTGTTGTTCCCGTATCTACAGGCCGTTGTTGGTTGGTCAGGACTGCGATCGGCTGCTGGTCTATTGCCAATGGCAGCCATGATGATGCCCACCTCGACGTTCGCTCCTCGCGTTGCCGCCAAGTTCGGCACTCGGCGAACAATGCTGACTGGCGTTGGGCTGTTCGGGCTCGGCTTGATGACGCTCGCACTGCGAGCATCGGTCGAGGGCGGCTACTTCTCGGTCTTGCCGGGACTAATGATCATCGGGCTCGGCATGGGTCTGACCATGACTCCAGCGACCGAGGCGATCACGGCAACATTGCCAGCATCGAAGCAGGGTGTCGCCTCGGCACTCAATGACACATCACGCGAGATCGGCGGCGCCATCGGTGTTGCCCTGCTCGGCTCGATACTGAGCTCGGGTTACCGCGACGCCATCAAGCCTGCGCTCGAAGGCCTGCCTCCTGAATTGGCCGAAACGGCCAGCGAAGGCATCGGCAGCGCTTTTGCCGTTGCACAGAATGCCGGAGCGGACGCCCCACGCATCATCGACGCAGCGCAACATGCGTTCGTCGAAGGATGGGTGTCGTCGATGTGGGTTGGCGTAGCCATGGCTGCCGTTGCATTCGCCATTCTGGTCGTGCGCGGACCGGGCACCGGGCCAACTGTCCAAACGGAACTCGAAGCCGAACTCGTCACCGTCTGACCGCAACGGAGTGCTCGACGGCCGGTGCCAAGGCCTATGCCGCTACCGGCCCTCGTCACAACGTTTCGTCGAGTCACAGCGCCACGTTGGTTAGATCGCTGCTTGCGCACCATCGAACGCGATCGATGGTGCGCAATGACACTTCGTTCGCTCGTCGCCCAGCCGCGAATTTTGGATCGCACTGGCATCACTGGCCAACGCAGTGAAAGAGTCAGGTCATGTCAACCACTCCGATCGGCCCGGCACCAAACGCTGCAGGTCATGCTTGCCTGTCGTTCGACTTCGATGGACCGTCGCTCTGGATGATGCGCAAGATGACAACTGCGGCGCCCATTTCGCGTGGCGAGTTCGGCGCTGTGGCGGTCCCTCGGATCCTGAAGTTGCTGGCCGCCCGTTCGATTCCGGCCACCTTCTTCATCCCCGGGCACACCATCGAGACCTATCCCGACCTGTGTCGCATGGTCGTCGATGCTGGGTGCGAGGTTGGGTTGCACGGCTATGCACACGAGATGAATGCGCTTCAGTCCGAGGCCGAAGAACGGGCGGCGATGACACGGTCGGTTGAACTCGTGTCAGCACTTATTGGACACCACCCGATTGGCTATCGAGCACCCGCCGGCGATCTCACGGGCCAGACGATCGAACTGCTGCTCGAACACGAGGTCACCTATGACTCGTCGCTGATGGGCCATGACTATCGTCCGTACCGGGTACGCGTTGGCGACGATTTCCCGCCTGATGGACCAGCCGCTTGGGGCGTCGAGTCCGAACTCATCGAGATTCCGTGGTCGTGGACCAACGACGACTATCCGTATCTCGAGTTTGTGGCCTTCCGCAAGGGCGGCATCATGCCCGGGCTGGTGAAGCCCGAGGACATGTTCGCCAACTGGTTCGGCGACGTGCAGTGGATGACACGCGAACTCCTCGGCGGGGTGGCGACCTTTGTGTTCCATCCGCAAGTGATTGGTCGTGGCCACCGCCTGTTGGCGCTCGAGCACTTCCTCGACCAGGTCGCATATCTGGGTGTGCAATTCGACACGATGGCCGACATCGCAGCGGCAGTTGCGGCTGGCACCGAGTTCGCCATCGAGAAATAGCCATCGGCGATCTTGCCGTCCCTGAGAG
>JBDNHG010000240.1:0-7222 GCA_041688925.1 Acidimicrobiales bacterium
ACGACGACGATGACTGGGACGACAACGACTCAGACGATCACCACGACCACGACGACGATGACTGGGACGACAACGACTCAGACGATCACCACGACCAAGATGTGGCCGTCGGGCAAGACTCAGACGACTGGATTGGTTATCTCACCGGGGGTCACGGTGATGACTCCCTCAAGGCGTTGGCGCCCGAAAACGAACAGGTGCAGATTGCTCCCGCTGAAAAGGCGGCAGCCAGCTCATTCTTTGACACCATCGGGGCCTCACCGCCTTCTGGGCCCGACGATGCAGCGCTCGTCCGCGACGACAAAGCAACCAGCCATGGTGCAGCGCCATCGGGTGGGGCATTCAGCGCCGCAGCCGAAGAAGCCGCTGCCAAAAGCGGCGGCGGCATCGACTGGATCACGGTCGCCTATTTCACCGTGGCCGCCATCTGTTTCGCCTTGGTGATCTACTTCTACCTATCGAGCTGACGTTTGGGGCTGCCCGGTGTCACCCGGCGCCGGCACACAACGATTCTTGCCCCTTGGCTGTAAGCACCCGCGCGGCGCGGTTGTCGATGGTCGAAGCAAAATTGGGGTCGGCCTCGGCGCGGGCCACCAGATGATCGAGCGCCGGCGTCAAGTCAGCGAGCGACCCCAGAATCGCTATGTCTGCGCCGGCCAGAATGGCCAACTCCAAGGCCTCGAGACGGCCGTAGGTGTTCACGATCGCCCCCATGTTCATGGCGTCGGTGAAGATCAACCCGCGAAAGCCGAGTTCCTCGCGCAACAACCCGGTGACCGTCGCTGGTGACAGGCTCGTAGGCACGGCGTCGCTCAGGCCCGGAACCGACAGGTGGCCCACCATCACGCTGGCCTGATCACGCAGAACCGGATCGGCGAACGCGTCGACATAAGGAACGAGGTCGACCGAACGCAGTTCCGCAAACGGCGGCGTCGTCGGCAACTCGAGATGCGAGTCTGCGGTGGCTCGACCATGGCCCGGAAAATGTTTGAAGACTGGCATCACGCCGGCCTCGAGAAGGCCCTCGGCGACAGCGCGCCCGTACGCCGACACAACTGCGGGATCATCGCTGAATGACCTGCTCTCGATCCCCGGGCCAGAACCAACGTCGAGTACTGGCCCAAAGACCACGTCGATCCCCAACGCTCGCACCCGCGAGCCGTACTCGACCCACTCACGTCGAACATCCTCTGGCGTTTTCGATTGTGCCATGCTCGATGCCGACGCGATCGGGCCCAGCAGCGTACCCAGCCGTTGCACCGTGCCGCCCTCCTCGTCGGACGCAATGAACACTGGCACGAACGACGCAAGCTGCAATGCGGCCAAGTCATCAGAAATCGCGGCGTCTGGCTGACCCAACAGACCAATTCCGCCGAGTTCACCGTCAGCGGCGAACGCTTGCGCCCCGAACAACTCTGGCTGAGTGGCAAGTGGCAGCAACAGCTGGGCCACTCGTTGTCGTCGTGAAAGGCAGCTCAACTGTGTGGGCGTCGGCAACGGAATCGGCGTTGTTGACACTTCGACGGCCTGGGGAATCGCCGAGGGTGTCGCGTCAGCAGCGCCCGCGCTTTCATCGAGCGTAGGGGCCGGAAGCAGTTCGACACTGGGTGCGGCGGTTGGAGCCGTTGCGGCATCGCTGCCCGTGAGCCCACAGCCGGTCGTGAATAGTGCGGCCACCACAACCAATGAGATCATTCGGGCGTTGATGCGCAATGCGGGGAAAGACACACCGAGAGGTTAGTGGTGTGTCGGCACGCAACGAACCGCACCAAATGAGGGACCGCACCCTAAGCAGCCGCCTCAAATAGCGTTGCCCCATCGCCTAGCGTTGGGACGTGAATTCGAAACGTCTGCCACTGTTCCGTCCGGCCATTGCTCTGGTGACAGCATTCGCGTTGGCCATGGTCTTCGCCGGCTGCGGAGGCAGCAACGGCGGGTCTGACGACAGCGAACAAAGTACGCAGCAGGTCGAATCGACTGTCGAAGCCGAACCCACCAGTGAGCCTGAGCCGACCCCAACCGATGTCGAGATCGAGACCAGCACACCGCTGCCAACGGTAACGCCGCTGCCGACCTCGACGCCCGAACCACTCAAAGCGCCCACACCTTCGACCGTGCTATTGACCACGGCGTTCACGAACTCGTCGCAGGTAACCACGGTTGGCATCGACGAAGTGTTCTTCGGCATGACGCCTGACGAGGCTGCCGATGCCGCATCAACCACCTGGGTCGAGCTACCTTCGGGCAATGGTCAGTGTTATCGGGTCACGCCCGCAGACGGCCCCGACCGGGTCACACTGTGGGTTGTCGATGGGTTCATGGAACGCCTCGATATCGAGCACCCCGACATCCGCACCCGGTCGCAACTTGGTGTTGGAAACACGCTCGCCGAACTACGCGGCCAACTCGGCGATCGACTCACCGTCGAGGCAACCGGCGACGGCGGCCAGGTCGCTACGTTCACCCCCAGCGATGAGGGCGACGCCGAGTTCCGACTGATCTTCGAGCTCGAAGACGACACGGTCGTGCGCTACCGCAGCGGCCGAATCGGCATCATCCAGCGTGCTGCCGAAAGCTGCTGACCCCAAACCGGCGAACATCTCATCCCTGCCAGGGAAGAACCAACTCGAGTGAATATCGGTGATCGGCGACCGTGTGAACAATGCGGCCGAGGTCGGGCCCAGTCGCCAGCAACCCGAGCTGTGGCGCTTCGGACGAACGCGCCAAGTGCATGACGACGACCTCGCTCGGTCGAGCAAGAACTTCGATCGTTGCGTCGTCGAAGTGGGGTTGCACCGCGGTGAGCCATTCGCCGACCTGGCTCGACGCATACTCGGTCGGAAGCTCATCGAGGCGCCGCCAGCTCTTCTTGGGTTTGCCGCCGGGGACGCGCAAACCTGTGCGACGCAATGATCTGACGATTTCGCGTGAGTCGACAAGATCGGCGATTTGGCAGGCCATCGGCCACAAAACATCTGGCACGTCGTAGTGGTCACGACCGAAAGCGACCCAGCGCAGGTTGAGCGATCGGGCCGCATCATGCAACTCGTCGAGGTTCTGGTCGCTGATCATGTGCGCCCAAAGGTGGCCGCGCCATTCCCATCGGGGCGTGTCGATAAGAAGGCTCATACAGAAGATGCCCACGCGAAGCGGTGGTCGTGGCACACTTCATGGCGGTGACCGAGAATGCGATACGTGTGCAGCTGCCCGGCGGCGCAATTTACGCGCCTGCGCTGCTCGAAGCGGCCGCCAAAACGGGTGCCCGCAGTGGGCTTACGGCAGCGCAGGCCACAACCTTGACCACGTTGGTCCGCGCCGCCCTCGACGTGTTGAACACTGTTGGATCGTCGCCGATCATGCTCGAGATGACCGTTCAAGACGCCTCGATCGCCGTCAAAATGATCGGCAAGAACGCGAAGAAGCCGACCAAAAAGGCTCTCAAGGGGCTTGAGACCAAAGCGGCCGGCCATACCGACTCGTATTCGGCTCGGGTGACAAAGACGGCATTCACCGTTCGATTCGACGTCTGAAGCATCGTGCTCAGCCGGTTCCGGTCGAGCCGAAACCGTCGAGTCCCCGATCTGAATCAGGAAGCACTTCGACCTCGACGAAGCTGAGTTGTTCGTATCGCTGGATCACCAGCTGGGCGATTCGCTCGCCTCGCTTCACCTCGAAGTCTTCGGTCGGGTCGGTGTTGATGAGCAGCACCTTGAGTTCGCCCCGATATCCGCTGTCGATCAGGCCGGGGCTGTTGAGCACGGTGATGCCGTGTTTGTAGGCAAGGCCGCTGCGGGGCTGGATGAAGCCGGCATATCCCGCAGGAATCGCGATCGAGATACCGGTCGGCACCAGGGCCCGGCCACCGGCAGGCAGGGTCACATCGGTCGATGCCCGAAGATCGACGCCGGCGTCTCCGGCTGTCGCATGGGCGGGAAGTTCGAGTGCGGGGTCCTCACGGACAACAGGAATGTTCAACACAGCCGCAGACTACTGACAACCCGACTCTCCTACCATCGAGCCACCAGATCGGACGGTGTGCGACGTCTTGGAGCTCCTCGCTTTATTAATCCGCTGACCCTCGGGGTACGGTTGCGAGAATGCTCGCATGGATGGATCTCGAGATGACGGGTCTCGACCCGTCATGCCACGTGATCGTCGAGATTGCCACGCTGCTCACCGACGATGATCTCAATCTCATCGCCGAAGGCCCCGACCTCGTCGTGCACGCCACCGAGGCCGAGCTGGCAGAAATGGACGACTTCGTCACCAATATGCACACCAAAAGTGGCCTGCTCGATCAGATCAAGGCCTCGACCATCTCGCTCGAAGAAGCGGGCAAACAGACGATGGCCTTCCTGCAAGAGCACATCCCCGAGGCCCGCTCGGTGCCTTTGTGCGGCAACTCGATCGGTACCGACCGCCGGTTCCTTGCAACCCAACTACCCGAGATCGAGGAGTTTCTGCACTACCGATCGGTCGATGTCTCGACCATCAAGGAGCTCGCCCGACGGTGGTATCCAGATGCGTCCAGCGCCGTGCCCCGCAAAGACGGTGGTCACCGTGCGCTCGATGACATCCGTGAAAGTTTGACCGAACTCAAGTACTGGCGCTCGACGGTGTTCGCCCCATCAGACGCCACCACCATCCAGACCGAACAGGAAAAATGACTCAGCCTCCCTCACCTAGCGACGCACCGGTTGCCGATGTGCGCCCTGAACGTTCCGAGCAACGTCCGGCAACCAATGAAATCACCGAACTCGCACCCGGTGTGCTGCGCAGCCAACTGCCGGTGCAGCTGCCCGGGCTCGGTCACGTCAACTGCTACATGCTCCAAGATGGCGATGGCGTCGCGCTGGTCGATCCCGGCCTTCCCGGCGAGCAAGCCTGGCTGGCGCTCGTCGACCGGCTCAAACGTGCCGATTACAGCATTGGCGATGTGCACACCGTCATCGTCACCCATTCGCACTACGACCACTACGGCGGCGCAGAGCGGTTGCGCGAAGAAGCCGGTGCGCGCATTGTTGGCCACAAGGATCTCAAGAACCGCATGGCCCCACCCGATATCGATGACGATGCCGAGTTCATTGATGTCGACGGCGAGGTCAAGCGAGGTCGCGGCGAAACCGGCTTTGGTCGCGTCACACCGTGGGGCACCTGGTCAGAGCCGCCCGACGAAGTTGTTGCCCACTGGCAAAAACTCGGAATCGGCCGGGGTGTCGAGTTTCCTCAGGCGCCGCGTCCCGACGTCGCGCTCGCTGACCTGCAGCAGATTACGCTCGCCGGCCGACCGTGGGTGGCCGTGCATACTCCCGGCCATACCGCCGATCACCTCTGTCTGTACGACGCCGAAGCCGGCCTCATGCTCACCGGCGATCATGTCTTGCCCACGATCACACCACACATCAGTGGTTTCGCCGACGGAGAGTCGCCGTTGAAGAAGTTCATGGATTCGTTGCAGCGCATGCACGACTTCAGCGACGTGAACCTGGCAATGCCGGCACACGGCGATCCCTTCACCGACCTGACCGGCCGAGCAGACCATATTTGTGGTCATCACCTCGAACGGCTCGACGAGTTTCGTCACGCCGCCGAAGAGCTCGAGGGCGCCACCGTCAACGAGTTCATGAAGAAGGCGTTCAAAGAGCGTTCCTGGGGCGGCATGGCCGAAAGCGAGACCTATGCCCACCTCGACCATCTGCGCGATCACGGCGAGCTGACCGCAACCTGGGTCGACGGCGTCCTACATTTCGGCCACGCCGGGTTGTAGCCGACCCCGAGCACGGTGTGCACTCCCCCCACGGGTGTGCACACCCAGCTGACATTTCGAACGAAATATCCTGATCGTTTGAACAAAATGTCATTGCCGCAGAGATGTCGGCCGATTTCTTCGACGACGACAGCCAGATCGTTGCAATGATGCGGGGTTTTCGACCTTGAAGGTCGCCGACGCTAATTGTGCGTTGTGTCGCGAATTGATGACAAACGGCGTATCTGGCGTTAATCATTTGACAGGCCGCCAGAAACATTGTGTCCTAGTACCCGTCCCCGACCGAGGAGCTTTCTGATGATGCAGCAACTTCGTGCCCACACCGAGCGTGCAAACGCTGCGTCTGCGCTCCTCGGCAATGCCATGGGATTCACGACCACTGGTACCACCTTTGCGTGGACTTCCATGCCGTGTGTGCCCGCAACCGCCATTTGCACGCACGGCAAGCGTTATGAACGGCGGCCTCAGGAGATGCTCACGTAATCGTGTAGCAATCGAAACTCTTGTAGCCGCCGGACATCAGTCCGGCGGCTTTCTTCATTTTGTCCTTACCTCCTATTTGATATCCACACAAGAACCAGAACCAAGAGACACGTCATGTATACGACGATCAGCGAAAACCAAATCACAGGTCAAGAGGCCTGGCGGACCGACGCTCGTTGCGGAAGCGTCAACGGCACATTGGCCGCCACGTTCTTCAGCGAAGAGCTGCAAGACATTGCGGTTGCGAAGCGCATTTGCGTTGAGTGCCCAGTGATGGCGGACTGCCTCGAAGGCGCTCTCGAGCGTTACGAGCCCTACGGCGTATGGGGAGGCCAGCTGTTCCTCAACGGCAAGGTGCTCACCAACAAGCGCCGTCGGGGACGCCCACCAAAGGTTGCTCGACCCGAGGATGACTTCCCGATTATCCCCGTGCCCGAGCGACTCATGCCCCTGTTGCGCACCGCGTAGCTGGCGGCGTTCGCCTGAACCCGCTGCAATGCACAACAGGCGTGATGCAAGAACCAGGAGGCACGTCCGCCGTTTGACGAGGACGTGCCTCCGAAGTCGCCGAATTGTTACGTCCCCAGTGGAGGTAACAATTCACCTCCAGAGATTCTAATGCGTCAGAGACATTCGGGGTTGAAGTGCCGCTCAGACGAGCTTCAGCCGGTCGTAACGAATATCTGGCTCTTCGGATATGAGGTGGGATAGTGGTCCGCGGGCGGGTGACAGGGGCTTCCATGATTTGCGGTGTCTAACGTCGCTAGTCTCGGAGAGCCCGTGTGCAGTCAGATCCTACGCGTATTGTCGAAATCTTTGTCGGTCTTGGTGTTGTTTTGCGTCTGAGTTCGCCGCGGAGATCGCGGTTGGAATGAACCAAAGAGTGGCAGGCTTGTCGGGTTCTTTGACAGGAGTCTGTTATGTCCGAATCATTGCCTCGTCGCAAGCGTCGAGTTCTGCCGCCGGAGACGA
>JBDNHG010000241.1:0-7025 GCA_041688925.1 Acidimicrobiales bacterium
ACACTCATTTGGCCTGACCCTCGACTGGCAACTCTCGACCGGGTTCCGTGCCACCGTGCTGCAGCACCTTGCTGATATCGAATACGGCCACACGGCCAGCTATGCGGCCGTCGCCCGGCTTGCCGGGCACCCCAAGGCCTTCCGAGCGGTCGGTACGGCATGCGGCACCAACCCGTTGCCCGTGGTGGTTCCCTGTCACCGTGTCATCAAATCAGATGGCAGCATGGGTGGTTACCTCGGCGGCATCGATGCCAAATCGACCCTTCTCGAACTGGAGGCAGCACCATGAGCACCGGCCAGAGCCGAGTCGGGTCACCGGCCGCGACGATCGCCCGACGAGTCGAAACTATTGATTGGGCATCAATCCTGGCCGGGCTCGACGACGTCGGCGTCGCCGCAACCGGACCCGTGCTAACCACTGCCGAGTGTGGCGAGTTCATCGATCTCTACGACGCCGACGATCAGTTCCGTTCGACCATCGACATGGAGCGTCACCGGTTTGGAAGCGGCCAGTATCGCTACTTTGCTGATCCGCTTCCCACCGCGATCAACGAGCTCCGCGATGCGTTTTGGCCGCGCCTTTTACCCATCGCACGAGAGTGGGCTGCGCGCCGCGACGAACACGCACCCTGGCCCGATGATTTCGGCGAGTGGCTCGAACAATGCCGCGCCGCGGGGCAAACCCGGCCCACCCCGCTGCTACTGCGTTACGGGCCCGGCGATTGGAACGCGCTGCACCGCGACCTGTACGGCGAACTCGGCTTCCCGATCCAAGTCGTGATTGGACTCAACCAGCCCGCGGTCGACTACACCGGTGGCGAATTCATCGTCGTTGAACAACGCCCGCGCGCTCAGTCGCGAGCCACCACCACAACGATCCAACGAGGCCACGGCCTTGTACTCACCACACGCGACCGGCCCGTGCGCACCGCCCGAGGATGGTCGAAAGCACCATTGCGTCACGGCATCAGCACCGTGCGAAGCGGTCAGAGGCACGCGCTCGGGCTCATCTTTCACGGAGCCACCTAGCCGCGGCGCTCAGCGGTGCTCAGCGTCGCTCAGGTGGTGAGCATGACCGGAACCTCGCGTGGGCCACGCACTTGGGCTCCGCCCCACCGCACATCTGCGTCGGGAGCGAGACTGAAGGTCGGGAACCGCTCGAGCCACGCCTCGATGGCGACACGCATCTCCATGCGCGCCACGTTGGAACCGACGCAGCGGTGGATGCCGATGCCGAAGGCGAAGTGGCGATTCTTCTCGCGGTCGATGAGTACCTCGTCAGCCCGTTCGAACTTCGCTGGGTCGCGGTTGCCGGCCGGAAAATTCAACAAAACCTTATCGCCGACGCTCATTGGGCAGCCATTGACCTCGACGTCCTCGATGACTTCGCGGGCCATTGTCACAGGCGAGTACGCCCGCAGAAACTCTTCGACGGCGTTCGGGATGATTGCGGGTTCGACAACCAATCGGTCTCGATCATCGGCGTGCGTTGCCAGATGCCACAGGCTCGAACCAATACCCGACCAGGTTGTGTCGATGCCGGCCATGAGCAGCAGGAAACAGGTGCCGAGCAGGTGTTTGTCGGTCAGAGGATCGCCATCCATCTCGGCCGACAACAAGTCGGTGATCAGGTCGTCCTTGCCCTCGATACGGCGGTCGGCGAGTTGGTGCTCGAAGTAAGCCAGGATCTCCTTGATCGCGGTTCGCACGATGTCGGGATCGTCGACACCATCCTGGAAAATGCTGATCGCCCAGCCGGTGAACTTGGCTTCGTCTTCCTCGGGGATACCGAGCATGTGGGCGATGATGCGCACCGGGATGTGCTGGGCGTAGTCGCCCGCAGCGTCGGCAGTGGGCAAACCCGTGGCTTCGATTGCATCGAGCAGTTCAGCGCAGACCTCGCGGGTGCGTATCTCGAGATGGGCGATGTTCTTGGGGCTGAAGTAGCTGAGCAGAACCCGGCGAGCCTTGGTGTGGAACGGCGGATCAGACGTGATCGGGGGAGCGACCAGCAGCGTTGCACCCGGCGGCTCTGGCAGAACACTGGTTCGCCGAGACGAGAAGTGGTCGGTGTCGTACGCGATGGAGGCGACATCGTCATATGTGGTTGGAAGGAACGACCCACCGCGGCGGTCGGTGTGAGCGATTGGACAGGTGTCGCGCAGATCATCCCAGATCTCATAGGGATTCGACTCGTATTGGACGTCGCCGACATCGAAGTCGGTGGCCCAGTCGATCGGCGCCGTTACATCAGATGATGAGGTCGACTCACCGCGCGTGGGCTCGTGTGTTGCGTTTACATCCTGTGAGAGTGCCATACCGCACGCTACGCAACAAGACTGCTCCGCGCAAAGACCGCAACTCTCTGAGCGCGGGTTCCCCCCGATTATCGTCGGTGTCGCGCCCGGGTTTGGGCACGCCGTGCATCCCTGGCAGGCTTGCGCCATGATCAAACGTGTTGGATTGACCGTTCCCTTCGATGGCCCCCTTCATCAGCAGAAAGCAGCGGTGCAGCATGTCGAGAAGCTTGGCTATACCGACTTGTGGACTGCCGAGGCAATGGGTCACGATGCCTTCACACCGCTGATTCTTGCGTCGCAGTGGGCGCCATCGATGCGCCTCGGCACGGCGATCATCCCGGCCTACACCCGTGGCCCGGCACTCATGGCGTCGACGGTAGCGTCGATGGTCGATGCTGCTCCCGGACGGTTCGTGCTGGGTGTTGGCAGCTCGTCGAATGTGATCGTCGAGAACTGGAACGGCATTCCATTTGTCGAGCCATACAAGCGAGTGCGTGACACGGTCGCGTTTCTGCGAGTTGCGCTTACCGGCGAGAAGATCACCAACGACTACGACACGTTCAGCATCAAGGGTTTCCGTCTCGGGGTGCGCCTCGAGGAACAGCCCAAGATCATGATCGCGGCCCTGCGCGAAGGCATGTTGCGTCTGGCTGGTCGAGAGGGCGACGGCGCAATCATCAACTGGCTGTCGGCCGAGGACGTCGTCAAGGTCACCGAGATCGTCAACGATGCTGCGGGCGGCGAACCTCGCGAAATGGTCGCCCGGCTGTTCGTGGCCCCGACCGAAGACCGAGAAGCCGTTCTCGAACAGGGACGCCGTGCGATCGCCGCCTATCTCAACGTGCCGGTGTACAAGGCGTTCCACCAATGGATGGGTCGCTCCAACGCAATGGAAGCACACTGGGAACGTTGGGCCGAGGGTGATCGCAAAGGCGCACTCGCCGAAATTCCCGAGTCTGTGGTCGACGAACTGATCATCAGCGGCTCGATCGACCAGTGCCGTACCCACCTCGATCGCTATTTGGACAACGGTGTCACGACAGCGTCACTGTCGATAATGCCGTACCCGGGCGTCGACTTCGATGCCGCGATCGAAGGTCTGGCACCCCGCTAGGAGTCGCCTAACCGGCTGGTCGGAAAGTGCTTGGCGGTCTCCTCGCCCCAAAGGTGGGGCGATTCCGCGTTAGGGTGACCGGGTGACTGAAACGAGCGAAATGACCGTCGTCAAGGAAGCTCTTGCCGTAATCGACAATGAGCTGCTTCACTTGGCTGCACGCGACATGGTGACAGCAAGCGACGTAACCAACTTGTTGCTTGACCTGCGACTGCTGCTGGCCCCGTCCGTAGCACCAGCCAGCGCCGAGCCACTGCCTGCCTAACGAGCTCTTGGCTTAGCGCAGGGGGGCGAGTTTCTTTACTGCGGCGCCTAGCGCTGCGCCGATAACAACGCCGCCGGCTATGTCGGATGCATGATGGATCCGTACATGTATTCGGCTTGCAGCGACGATTGCCGCGGCTGCGAAATAGAGCGGGCCGACCTTGCTTCGGTCGGCCAGCAGAATCGCTGCCATAGTTGCCGAACTCGCGTGACCGCTGGGGAAGCTGCTCGTTCGCGGGATGCGCAGGCGAAGTGGCCTGACGGCGCTCTCGATTGGGCGAGAACGGTTGAACAGCGACTTGACGACCCCGTTGACGAGCCCCGACTCGACAGCGAGCGCCAACACCACTCGCAAGGCGGCTGGCTCGGCCCGCAATGATGCCGCAGCCCGGCCAGCAGCCAACATGTGCCAGAGCCTCGAGTGATCACCAAGTTCTGAAGCAGCGTAGAACACCCGATCGAACGTTGGATTGGCTCGGAACTGGTCGAACCATTCGTCGACCTGATCATCCACTGCATCAATCTTGGCCAAGAACGAGTCTGAGTCACTCACGGCCGGAAGCCTACGGCGCCGCAGCGATCAGCCATGTGACGGGCCGTTGGTTGCTCCAACATACAAAAGTCCTTTCGCGAAGCCAGCATGGCGCTCTATACAGATGGATTTTGGACGGCTCATCACTTGATGACCCGTGTGCAAGAGCCAGGCAGTCTGAGCCTCAACCCATCCGCTGCTGCTTGGTTTGCACCTACTTCCTTCACAGAACAGATGAGACTCAGCCCATGCGGAGGTTCATCATCCCTGCGGTCGCTGCCGCGTTCCTCTTTGCGGCCTGCGGAGGCAGCGACGACTCGGAGGTCGTCGCTGCTATCGCTGCCCACGTCGGGCGCGGTCGCGTTGTCGACCTGGGGCAGGCACCGGCATCTCGACGGCGGCGCTGGTTGCCAGCGGCCTCGAGGTCGTTGCCGTCGAGCCTGTCGAAGCAATGCGCACTGCGCTGATAGCAAGTCTTCCCGGCATTGCCGTCATCGATGGCACCGCCGAGTCGATGCTTCTTGCCGCGAACTCGGCGGCTGCGGTGGTGGTTGCACAGGCATTTCACTGGTTTGATCACGAGCCAGCGCTCGACGAGATCGTTCGTGTCCTCGAGCCAACTGGCACGCTTATCACGTTGTGGAACGTAAAAGATGAGTCGGTGCCGTGGCTGGCGGCGTACACGGCAATCCAGGATCAGGTGCAGGGCGACACTCCCCGTTATCGCGACATGGCGTGGCGACATGCAATCGAACACGATGGCCGCTTCGAGCTCGTCCACGAACAACGGGTACCCAATCCGCAGCCGTCGAACGCGGATCGCACGGTGGCTCGTTTCCTTTCAACGAGCTTCATCGCCAGCCTCGACACTGACCAGCAACAGGCACTGGTAGACGAAGTGCGACTGCTCGTCGCCGAACTCGGTGACTCATTCGACTTCCCGTATTGGACCGAGGCGCAGTTCTGGCAGCGGGTGTGAGCCCCAATCAACGGCACAGCAGGTCGAGGTCGAAAAAGAACTCACCCACTTTGGTGACCGCGTATCGGCTCGGCGCCGCCGGCTGCCGATGACGCCGATCGAGGACTACTAGATGAGCCGTCGCCGACCTCGGGCGGGCGGGCGCGACGAAGCGCCTCGTTGGCCAGGGTTCAGTCGATGGTTTCGTCGGGTGGGGGAGACTCAGTGATGATGCGACCGTTGGTGAGGGTCGTCGAGCTGTCTGTGGCGTCGATCAGTTCGTCGTCATGTGTGCTGCACACGACCGTCATGCCTTGCTCAGCCAAGCCGGATAGCTGATGAATGAGCGCGGTCCTGGATTCGGCATCGAGAGCCGTCGTTGGTTCATCGAGCAACAAGACGTCGAATGGTCGCGCGGTGGCAACGAGCAGTCCGGCCTTTTGGCGCTGGCCCTTGCTCATCGACCGAGGGAACTTCATCAGCAACTCGTCGCCGTTGAGCGCCTCGATCAACCGCAGACACGTATCTGCCGGTTCTGCATTGCCGTAGAGCCTGGCCACATAGTGCAGCTGATCGTCGAGCGTCAGATCATCGAACAGCGCCGGCTGGTCGGGCACGAACGACACCGCCGCACGCGCATCGATCGACCCCACGGGTGTGCCGGCAATCCTGGCGCGACCTGAGCTCGGCTGGAGAAGACCGGCCAGGACCATGAGCAGCGTCGACTTGCCGGCTCCGTTGGACCCGATCAGGGCGTGGTGTTCGCCCTCAGAAACAGTGAGTTCGTCGATGTTGAGGGCAGTGACCTTGCCGAACGACATTTTCAGGCGAGAGATCGTGATCATGGGGTCTGCGTTCGTTGTTGGATCGAGCGCTCGAGCGGATCTCGTGACATGGCGAACGCCACCGCGATACATAGAGCGATTACGCCATAGAGCCAGGGCGAGAGCGGCTCAGGTCGCAGGAACTCATGGAACACGGCAACAGCGCCGATGAGCACGAGCGCCGGACCGGTGAGGGCCCGCGCCCACAAGATCTTGCTGACATTGAGTGGGCCGTACTTCTGTACCATCGCCGACATGTCGGGCGATCCAAGACGAGCTTGCACCGTCGCGCCAAGCGCACCGATGGCGCAGATGAGCAGCGTGCCGGCAACCAGTCGCGGCGCAGAGGCGATTCGCCACATGACCACGGTGGCAGCGATGGTGACCGTGAGCAGAAGCGTGGTGAGTACTTGGCCCGTCAGAACCCGCGACGAGCCCCGCGGATAGTGGACGATGAAGGTCAGCTGGTCGGCGATCGAAGCGACCGACCCGGCAAGTTCGAGGCCGAGCAGTAGCGCACATGCTGCCATGGCCAGTGCGACGATCCCCTGGGATGGGTCAGATCGCCAGAACATCAGTCCAATGAACGCCGAGAAGGCCAAGAGTCGAGCCACATGCCAACCAAGGATGTGCTGCACGGCGGCGACATGGCGCCAAAGTGGCAACGGCATCCAGCGCTTGGCGAGATTCGTGCGGGTTGCATATGGCGGGCGTTCCGCGGCGCTTCGCAGCTCGAGCAGCACTCGTTGGAAGTCGACCTGCTGCAGCGATGAGCGCATGGCTTCGATGGCGGCGGCTCGCTGCCATAGCGGTGCGACGGGGGCTACGGCCAATGCGCCGATGGCGACCGCAGCGCTCAGTGCGGTGGAGACCGCTAAGACGATCAGGCCGGTTCCGGTCACGAACGACACGCCCAAGCCCACGGCAATCGCAGGTACGGCCAAGAGCACGACCGCTGCACTCGCAAGTGGCCACCGATACTTGCGTTCTCCACGAGTGGCGATCATGCAGACCGTCGCCACGAAATTGGCCG
>JBDNHG010000242.1:0-3816 GCA_041688925.1 Acidimicrobiales bacterium
CGCGAGCTGCGCCTCGATGAGACCGAAGGTGCTGACTGGGTCATGGTGAAGCCCGGGCTGCCGTACCTCGACGTGATTCGAGACTTCCGCGAGAACACGACGCTGCCCGTCACGGCCTATCAGGTCAGCGGCGAGTTCGCGATGCTCAAGGCAGCAGGCGCCAACGGCTGGATCGACTATGACGCCTGCCTGCTCGAAACGCTCATCTCGTTCCGACGAGCCGGCGCCGATTTGATCTTCACCTACGGTGCGCTCGACGCTGCCGCATTGTTGTCGAACTGACGATCCAATCATCGACAGCAGACACCGGCAGCTGCCGGATGACATCGCCATTCTGCCCGGCACCAATATGGACGAGCTCTGGGACCGCTTCGAGGTCTTCGAAGCACTGCACCATTCACTGACCATCTGCAATCCAATGTCGAGCGCCGAACTCGACGAGGTGGTTGCGGCGATGCAACTGACGCATGGATCGAGCGTGCTCGACGTCGCGTGCGGCTATGGCGAGCTGCTGTTTCGCGTCGCGAACCAAACGCCCATCATCGGCACGGGCATCGATCTGTCACCGTGGATGATCACCGCAGCTCATAACGACGCGTCTACCCGTGCAGCAGATGCCGACCTGACCTGGGTTCTGGGCGAGGCACGCGAGTTCACCACCGACCCGGCACCCGATGTCGCCGTCTGTATAGGCGCAGAGTGGATCTGGCATGACTTCTCAGGAACGGCCAGGGCATTATCGCAACGGCTCGGCGACGGGGGAGTAGCGGTGATCGGCGCTGCTCGGCTTCATCACCGCGCCGATGCTGAACGGGTCGCACAAGATCGCGGACGTGTAGAGACCGTCGACGACATGCGGGCACAGCTCGGCAGGTATGGGTTGACGCCCGTGCACCGTGTCGACCCTGATGATGCCGGATGGGACAACTACCTCGCCGCCACCGCCGACGCAGCCGAATCCTGGGCGATCGAGCACCCAGGGCCGCGAGCTGAGCAATGGGTTGAGGAACAAGCTGACTGGCAGGCGGCCCGCGATCGGGATCGCGACGTGATCGGATGGTCGGTATGGATCGCCCGCAAATCAACCCCCACCGAATAGGGTCACGGCTTACGTTTTCGACTCCCGCCGAAGGACAGCGATGAGAGAACCTGCGTACATAGTCGACCTGCCTCATGTCTATTCGGGCAAGGTCCGTGACATCTACGATGCTGGTGACAACCGGTATCTCATGATCACTTCTGACCGGCTGTCGGCCTTCGATATCGTCATGAACGAACCTGTGTTGCACAAAGGCCGAGTTCTTACTGCCATCTCCGCGTTCTGGTTCGACCAGCTCGCCGACATCGCACCAAGTCATCTGATCTCGACCGACGTCAACGACGTGCCGGCTGCGGCCGCAGTCGACGATCTGGCGGGCCGGGTCATGGTCACCCACAAGGCCGACATGTTGCCGGTCGAATGCATCGTGCGCGGCTACATCACCGGGTCAGCGTGGAAGGAATACCAGCGTTCGGGAACCATGCACGGCACGAAGATGCCTTCAGGTCTCCTCGAGGCAAGCCAGCTTCCCGAACCGGTATTCACGCCCTCGACCAAGGCCGAAGACGGCCTGCACGACGAGAACATCACCTTTGATCAGGCAGTAGAGATATTGGGCGGCGAATTGGCCGAGCAGGCTCGTGATATCTCGCTCGAGTTGTACCGGTGTGGTGCAGAACTGGCTCGTGGCCGTGGCATCATCATCGCCGATACCAAATTCGAACTGGGTCATGTCGACGGCCGATTGGTGGTCGCTGACGAGATGTTGACGCCCGACTCGTCTCGCTTCTGGCCGGCCGAGGAATGGGCACCTGGCAGCACGCCGCCATCGTTCGACAAGCAGCCGGTGCGAGACTTCCTCGACACGCTCGATTGGCCAAAGACGTACCCGCCGCCGACCCTTCCCGCGCAGGCACTCGAAGCAACGACGGCGCGCTATACCGAGGCATACGAGCGCATCACTGGCTTGTCGTTCGCCGATTGGCCTGGCGTAGCCGGTTAGCTCAACCGTCGGGCCCCGAACAAGTCCGCAACATCGGGTTCGGTTGACCATTGGCGCAGTACTTCTGGCGTCGCCCGCCGCGGCTCCTGTTCGCGTTAGCAACAATGAGGGGAAACTTATGATGAAGCGATTCAAGTGGCTCACGCTGCTGTTGGCATGCGTGCTGTTCGCCGTTGCATGCAGTGGCAGCGACACGCCACAAACGGCCGACGATGCAGCCGCCGACGATTCAGGCGACACCTCCAACACGACGACTACGACCGATGATGGCAGCGATGCCGGCAGCGAAGAAGACGTCGCCCTTGCCCAGGGCAGCGGTCTCACCTTCCACATGATCACCCACTCAGACGATGGCCCGTTCTGGTCCGTCGTCAAGGCCGGAGCCGAAGCCGCCGCGGCCGACGTAGGGGTCGAATTGGTTTGGATGCCCGGCGACAATGACCGCGCTCAGATGGTCATCGACATCGAGACCGCCATCTCGCAGGGCTCTGACGGCATTGCTGCATCGTTGCCCAGCCCCGACCAGCTGATCGGCCCGCTGCAAGAAGCGGTCGCTGCTGGCATCAACATCTGCACCATCAACTCTGGTGCGAATGACTACCAGACCATCGGTGCAATAACCCACGTCGGCCAGACCGAGTTCATCGCTGGTCAGGGCACGGCGGCGGTCTGCCAATCCTCACCAGACCCAGCTTCATCACGCCAGAGAACACAGCCGCACTGAAAGGGCTCGTCGCCGAAGGCACACGCTGACAATCTGAAACAATCGTCCGGCCCGTGAGCGACAACCGCCCTGTTCGCATCGAGGAAATCCGACTCCTGAGGACCCACCCATGACCCAAGACTCACCAATCCAAGACTCACCAATCCAAGCCACGCAGCCCCAAGCCGCTCCCACACACGACCGAGCGCCCCAAGAGCATGTCTACTCTCCTGCCGGTGGCACTGGCGTTCAGTTCGATATCAACCCGGCGCACGCGGGCTGGCAGTACCTGTCGTTTTCGATCGTCAAGCTGAGCCCGGGTGAGTCACACACATCGCTGCTCGACGACCAAGAGTCCGCCATCGTGCCGTTGTCTGGAACGGGAACAATCGGCGCCGGGCTAGCCAACTACACCATCTCGCGACCGAGTGTGTTCACCCATATGCCCGAGGTGCTGTACGCCCCGCCTGGCACGGCACTCGAGATCACCTCCGAAGAAGGCTTCGAGTTCGCTATCGGTAGTGCGCCGGCCGAGGGGATCTATCCCATCCGGCTGGTCACGCCCGACGAGATGAAGACTGAGCAGCGTCGCGAGGGTGCCGCGTACCGCCAGATCAGCCATGTGTTTGCGCCCCCGATTCCTGCCGAACGGCTGATGCTGTACGAAGTGTATGTACCCCGCGGTACCTGGTCCGGCTGGTCACCGCACTGCCACGACGGGTACGACGGGTCGCCATATCTCGAAGAGACGTACTACTTCAAGCTCAACCCGGCCGACGGATTCGCCATCCATCGCAACTGGTGTGTCGACGAGCCCTTCGACGAGTCGCTGCTTGTGCACGACGGCGATTGTGCCGTCGTCACCAAGGGGTACCACTCGACGGTCTCCTGCCCAAGCAGCGATATGTACATTCTCAACTACCTCGCCGGTGACCTCTACGACAAAGAGCGCACCACGCCACCGTGTTTCCACGAAGACCACACCTGGATCGCCGACGCGCCGGTTGACTGAACTCACACGGCCTCGCTCAACTCAGAACCCACGCTCGGCGAACCGCGTGTCAGCCGAGC
>JBDNHG010000243.1:0-5500 GCA_041688925.1 Acidimicrobiales bacterium
ACGCGCTGGCGACCTCGAGTGGGCGCACCTCGGTGGCACCAAGCGGCAGGCTCGGGTTGTTGTCCTTTTCAGGATCGAGATCGAGGCCAAGCCGGATCGCCGTCTCGATCACATTAGGGATGCCGACAGCCTGACCGAGCCGCACAAATGCACAGTTCGACGACCGGGTCACCTGGTTGACCAGCGTGTCGACGCTGCCGCCCGAGTTGCCGAAGTTGATCACGGTATAGACCGGATCGACCGAGCCTGGGTTGTCGAAGGTACACGGGCCGATTCCCGAAATGGTGTCGTTGGGCACAAAGCCGGCTTCGAGTGCAGCGATCAACACAAATGTCTTGAATGACGAGCCAGGCTGACGATCACCCTGGGTCGCCAGATTGAACTTGGCCTCTTCGAACCGAGGACCGCCGACGAGCGCCCGCACTGCCCCGGTGTCGGGTTCGATCGCGGCAATGGCCATCGTGAACCGGGTTGCGTTCTCTTCTGCGGTGTTGCCGGGCAGGATCGCAAAATCGGCGGGAACAACCGTGTCTCGGGCGTTCTCGGCTTCTTGTTGGGCAACAGCGTCATAGGTCGTGTAGATGCGGTAGCCACCGCGGAACAACGCATCGATACGACCCTCGCGGGTCTCGCCGGTGAAGGCCAGAACCTCGGGCGCCAGGTTGGCGGGCAGATTGCCATCAAGGAATCGTCGACGAACTTCAGCGACGAAGTAGTCCTCGGGCAACAGCGCCTCGACCGTGTTCTGCTCGCTCGGCAGCGGCACCCGGTTGTAGAAGCGTGCTTCTTCTTCGTCGATTGCGCCGACCTCGACCAGCCGGTTGAACACAATCTGGCGCTGGCGCTGCGCAGCCGCGGGGTTGATGAACGGGTCGTACTCGGCCGGGCTCGAAATCAGGGCCGCCAGCAATGCGGTCTCGGGCCAGTCGAGATCGGTTGCGTCCTTGGCGAAGTACACCTCGGCGGCGGCCTGCACGCCATATGCGCCGGCACCGAAGTACACCGAGTTCAGGTAAGCCTCGAGGATTTCGCCCTTGCTGAGCTGTTTCTCCATGCGCCACGAAAGCACGGCTTCGCGGACTTTGATGGGAATCGATCGTTCGGTGCGTTCAGCCTCGGTCAGCACACGGTTTTTCACCAGCTGCTGCGAGATGGTCGAACCACCCTGCGAGATGCCTCCGGCGCCGACGTTCTCGACCAACGCACGGAATGTGGCACGCAGGTTGATTCCGGGATGGGTGAAAAACTCGGCATCCTCGATCGTCACAACCGACGTGATCAGCTGCTCGGGCATGTCATCGATCGACAACAGTTCGCGGTTCGAGCCATCATCGACAAACCGAAAGATCTCATTGCCGTCTTTGTCGTAGAGCAAGCTGCGAGTGTCGAGGCCCGCCAGCGAGATCTCGAAGCCTGCTTCACCGTGTACAGCATCGGAAAGCGAGGCAATCTGGGGGCCGACAACGGCGCCGGCGGAGACGACGGTGACTGCCAGCAACGTAACGACGAGGAACAGTCGTAGCAGTGTCGAACCAATGCGCAGCACATGATAACACTAGCGGCAATACACGCGCTGGAATCGGCACCTGGTCTCGATTAGGGACCAGTCCCCCACGACTCGGATGGCCGAAACCTGCCCCCAAAACGTCCGAACGCCCCGCCGGGGGGATGGCGGGGCGTTTACAGCAACTGACTCGGAGGGGGAATGAGTTCAGCGCTCTGGACTTAGATATGATCATAACGAATTACACCCGTGTCGTCTACGTGACAGGCGACACCAGCGACCCGGGGTAGTCCGGCTTTCAACTCGTACCTCGCCGAAACCCTGCCCGAGCCAAAACCTCTACGGTCCCCGGGACTTGCTACCGCTTGAGCAACCGCGATCCGGCCACTAGTCCGACTTTCAACTCATGCCTCGCCGAAACCCAGCTCAAGCTGAAGCATCTACGGTCCCGGGGGCTTGATACCGCTTGAGAGCGCAGCGAGCTGAATCAATACTGCGCGTAGAGGAGGAAGCCGGCGATGGCGCCGACGATCAGGAAGAACAACGCCGCTTTGGCAGCAGCCTTGGCCATGCCGTAGAAAAAGCCGAGTAGAGCGATTCCGGCGATGGCAGCCAGAATAATCACGAACGTCGTGTTGACGCCGCTGGCAATGAGGCCGTCGGGGATGCGGTCGACAACCGAACTGGGCAGTTGGCTGAGCACCGAATCGGGGACATCTTTGATGACGCCGTCGCGCAGGTCGTTGACCACATCGGGGAACCGTTGTCGAAGCTCCTCGGGCAACGCTTCGATCTCGCTGGGGTCAATTTGCAGGATTTGCACACTATGACTGTAGGACCCCGAGTCTGCTTGTAACGGGCACCCCGACTACCATTAGTGGAACGTGAACTCATAGGGGAACTGCCATGGCGAAAACAATGCACGAGACAATGGACGAACTGCAGCCTGCAGACGGCCAAGACATTGACTTCGAAGCCGAGCGGCTACATCGCAAACAACGATTAGCCGCTGGCCTTCGCACGATGGGCCGCCTGAACCTCGCCGAGGGCGTCGCTGGGCATGTCACCGTCCGCGATCCTGAATTCACCGATCGCTTCTGGGTGAATCCGTTCGGTCACAACTTCAAGCTGATGACCGTCAGCGACCTGATCTGCGTTGACCATCACGGCGACGTCGTCATCGGCGACCGCCCGGTCAACACCGCTGCCTTCGCGATCCACAGCGAACTGCACAAGGCCCGCCCCGACGTGCTCGCCGCGGCGCATAGCCACTCGATGTACGGCCGTACATTCTCGGCTATGGGCACGCCGCTCAAGATGATCTCGCAAGACCACACCATGTTCTACAACGATGTTGCGTACTGCAATGTCGGCAGTGGTACACCGGTCGTCGACACCGCCATCTCTTCGCAGATGGCGGCAGCGCTTGGTGACAAAAAGGTCATGATCCACCAGAGCCACGGTCACATCACTACCGGCGGTTCCGTCGATGCTGCGGTGTGGTGGTTCGTGGCGCTCGAGCGATGCATGCAATCACAGCTGCTCGCCATGGCGGCCGGTGAACCAATCGAGGTCTCTGACGAAATCGCTCAACAGGGCTGGAAGGTCCAAGGCAATGATTTGTCGGGCTGGTTCCAGTTCCAGCCGTTCTGGGATGAACTCGTCGCCCTTGAGCCCGAGTTCCTTCAGTAGCCCACGCCAACGGCGGCCAACTCGGCAGCTCTTACTCATGCGGCGAGGTTCAACTGTCGCGGTCGTTACCGCTAGTCGGCGAGTCTGAGCGCTTCGCTTGGCCGCAGTTCGCGGCCCAGCGGGCAGAGAATATTCACCGGTGAGCGGTCCCAATCGTTCGCTCACCGTGAACGTTTTGCGGTGCCGGCGCGGCCATCGACAAATGGACTGACACGCTGCTCAACCGGCGCTACGTCAGCATGCGCAGCAGCTGACCCCATGGGCAGCGACGAACTAGGGCAGCGACGGGCTATGGCAGCGATGATTCACCGGTGAGCGGTCCCAATGGTTCGCTCACCGTGAACGTTTTGCTGTGCGCTATGTCTGTGATCGACCGTGCGATGTTCAGCACGTAGTCGCCGGCTGGCACATACCAACCAGCTTCGGTTGCATCGCTGCTGCCACCGCTCACACCGACGCCGCTACCTGATCCGCCAAGTCGCTTCATGGCGGTGATGTGGTCAGTATTCGCTGGGTCCCAGTGGGCAAAGCTGCGTGGGGTCAGGTCGACCGCGACCATTGACGATTCACCAGCCTCGAGATGAACTTTGGCCACGCCTGCCAGTTCATTTCGGGGCCGAGTGAAGGCCGACGGCGGCGGCGACACATAGAGCTGCAGGACGTCGCTTCCGGCTCGTTCACCTGTGTTCGTCACCGTCAACTCGACGCGACACGAGGCAGGCCCAGTTGGCGAAACCGTGGGCTCAGACCACGAGAAGCTGGTGTAGGACATGCCATGGCCGAACGGATACCGCACCGGCAAATGGCGAGTGTCGTACCACCGGTAGCCGACCAAGGTTCCCTCGGCATACAACGTGTTGTTCGACTCGCCGGGAAAGGTGCCGTAAGACGGTGTGTGCTCGACTCGCAGTGGCATAGTCACGGGCAGACGCCCGCCGGGATCAGCGTCGCCGAACAACACATCAATGAGCGCCGACGCCATCTCTTGGCCACCCAGCCAGCCGAAGAGCGTGGCTGCCGGGCCAGTGGTCCAGTTGAGATCTACGGGGCCGCCAGCGTTCACGACCACGCAGGTTCTCGGGTTGGCCGCCACCACTGCTTCGATCAGAGCGACCTGTTCGCCGGGGAGATCCATGGAGGCGCGGTCGTTGCCTTCGGTCTCCCATTCGCTGCTGGTGCCAACGATCACAATGGCAACATCGGCAGCCGCCGCTGCCGTGACTGCCTTGACGATCAGGTCGGTAGGTGTCGGCGGCTTGTGGCCGACGATAACTCCCTTGATGCCGTGGCCTGCCCCGCCCATGAACTCGATCTCGATGTCGACTGGCTCGCCAGCGGTCAAGTCGACGGTGACTACCTGCTCGACGCTGCCCAGCCCGAAGAATGCGTCGCCGCGGGCTGGTGTCTCGGTGATGCCATCGAGCACGACGGCTCCGCCCACCAACACCCGAGCGGGGCCGACCTGAATCAACGAGAACGTGTGCTCGCCGCTGACCGTCGGGGTGAGCGTGCCGGTCATGCGGGCGGTGAACGCCTCGGTGCCGACCGCTGGATCAGGCTGACCGAAATAGAACGCCCTTCCAGTGCGACTGCGCAGCTTTGCAGCAACTGGGCCGCGCCAATCGTTGGACAGGAAGATGTCGACTTCGAAGCCGGGATCGGCCCGAACCGGTGGCGCATTCTTGTCGATCACACAGCCCGGCTCGATGGTCACGCGGTCGCCGAACCGTTCGCGGAACGCGTCTGCCGGTGCCACGATTCGATGCGCCGGCAGCTGCGATGATCCGCCGCCCATGATGTGCGCCTTGACGACGTTGGGGCCAATGAGCGCGATTGATGCCACCCCGGGATCGATCGGCAGCATGCCGTCGTTCTCAAGCAGCGTCATTGCGGCGGCAACAGCCTGGAGCGCAAGCGCCCGGTCGGCAGGATCTTCGACGCTGAGTTCGGGTTCGTCGACATCGTCATCCCACGCGTCGAGTGTGCGATGCAGGTGAATGCGTCGATCGACGATGGCGTCGAGGAGCGCCTCGCTGACTTCACCATTGGCGATTGCCTTGGCGACCGGGGCGCCATAGAAGCGGTCAGGCCCAGGCATCTGGATGTCGAGCCCGCCTTCGAGTGAGCCGACGGTCGTGCCCGCAGCGAACCAATCGCTGACAACGAAACCCTCGAAACCCCATTCGTCGCGCAGAATGCCGTTGAGGAGGTCGACGTCTTCGCTGCAGTACGTGCCATTGACACGGTTGTATGACGTCATCACGGCAGTACGTGCCATTGACACGGTTGTATGACGTCATCACG
>JBDNHG010000244.1:0-7513 GCA_041688925.1 Acidimicrobiales bacterium
GATTGGACGGCACGCAGTTCGTGCAGCAGACGCACCCCGTCGGTGACCGCACGAGGTTCAGGCGGATCGATGAACGGAAAGTCGAGCGGAGAACCCAGCCGCTGATTCGCCATCGTCAAAATGACCGATGCCAGATTCGTGCGCTGAATTTCGGGCTCGGTGAACGCGGGACGGCTGTCGAAGTCTTCTTCTTCGTAGAGCCGGATGGCGACGCCCGCGCCGAGTCGGCCGCATCGTCCGCTGCGTTGGTTGGCCGAGGCCTGCGATACGGGTTCGATGGGAAGCCGCTGCACCTTGGTGCGTTGGCTGAAACGCGAAATGCGGGCCTCGCCGACGTCGATGACGTAGCGCACGCCGGGCACTGTGAGTGACGTCTCGGCCACGTTCGTCGATACGACGATGCGGCGCCGTTTCGAGTCGCCGAAGACTCGTTGTTGGTCCTTGGACGACAGCCGTGCGTAGAGCGGCAGCACCTCGAAGTCGGGTTCGTGGCGCCGCACCGACTCACAGATCTCGTTGATCTCACGTTCGCCGCTGCTGAACACCAGGATGTCGCCTGGGCCCTCGCGTGTGAGTTCCGTGATCGCTCGCCGCACCGCCGCTGGAACCTCGAGCATTTCGCCTTCGCCGTCGAGTGGGCGATAGCGGATGTCGACGGGGTAGTTGCGGCCTGAGACTTCGACGATGGGGGCGTCGTTGAAATGCGCGGCGATCTTTTCGGTGTCGATCGTTGCCGACGTGATAACGACGTGCAGGTCGCTGCGGCGAGCCAGCAGTTGGTGAAGGTAGCCGAGAAGAAAGTCGATGTTCAGGCTGCGTTCGTGTGCCTCGTCGACGATGATGACGTCGTAGGCGAGCAGATCGGGGTCATGCGATAGTTCGGCGAGCAAGATGCCGTCGGTCATCACCTTGATCGACGTTTTGCCATTCGTCTTGTTGTCGAACCTGACCGAGTAGCCGACTGCACCGCCGATCTTCTGGTCGAGTTCGTCGGCGATGCGAGCGCCGACCGAGCGTGCAGCGATGCGTCGCGGCTGGGTGTGGCCAATGATGCCTCGGCGGCCGAAGCCTGCGTCGACACACATCTTGGGAAGCTGCGTGCTCTTACCCGAGCCGGTTTCACCGGCAATGACCACTACCTGGTTGTCACGAATCGCTGCGATGAGTTCGTCGCGCCGCTGGCTGATCGGCAATTCACTCGGGTAGCTGCATTTGGGAATTGCGGCGACGCGACGGGCCAAACGCTTCTCTGCCTGGTCGATCTCGTCGCCCAGTTCGCCGATGACCTTGGCTTGACGATCACCCTGTTTGATCTTGCGGGCGCCCTTGATGCGGCGGCTGAGGCGCCGCTCATCTTTGCGCGATACCGATGTAAGGCGGCGTTGCAAATCTGCGAACGCGGTGTCGTGACCTGTGGCCTTTGCCGGGCGGGACCGCGCGCGCCGTGTCGTCTGGTCGCCCTTGGTCACCGCATCAGGATAGGGAGTCAGCTCGCTTGCCTGCGGTTGGATTCAGCTGCGCATGTCTCATCCGGGTGGCGCGTCTCACGTTCGTTTGGGGATGATGGCGGTGACGGTGGACTCGATGCGGTCGGCGTAACTCTCTTTGTATGACATGTGCATGCCCATGTCATAGGTGGTCACACCTTCCGCAGCGATCGCGGCAATTGCGTGGAATTGCAACAATTTGCCGATCGATAGGTCGGGGTAGCCCTGATTGAAGCTGTGCTGGAAGCCGCGGTAACGGTCACCGAGTGTCGCCCCAATCACATAGCCGATGTCGGTTCCGTCGAGGCGGGCGAATTGCATGCGCAACGCACCAATGGAGGCGAATCGTTCGGCCATCGAGCGGGTGAAACGTCCCAAGTCGGTATCGACGAGACCCGAGTGGACGTCGGTCTTCCAGCTTGTTTTCTCGACTTCCAGCAGCCGTTCGAAGGCTGCACCGACCTCGGCCGGGCTGGCTGGTGCAAGGTGTTCGAGCGTGACCCCGCCGGTTGCGCCCCGGCTGGCGGCAGCTCGCAATGATCGCCGGAATCGGGCCGATCGTCGGCCGATCCAGGCCTCGAAACCCTCACTGAGGTCGGCGATGCATCGATCGGCCGTGTCGGTGTACCCGGCAGGACCGAGCTGTTGCACTTCGTCGAAGAGCGGGCCGGCTGGGTCGAGCCCCGAAATCGTCAGCGCATAGAAGTCGAGGCGTCGCAACAGCGCCGCGACGTCGTTGACGAGTGCAGCAGGGTCGGCGCCGATGATTGGCGTCGCAAAGCCCCATACGGCGTCAAATCCGGTCAGCACGGGACCATTGGGCGTGTCGTGTTCGATGAGTGCGACCCAACCCGAGTCTGCTGCGAACACTCGCTGGGCAGCGTCGGACGAGAACGCTGACGCCTCGGGCACGATCCAATGTGAGGTCGAACAGATCGGGTCGATGCCCTGGCGGCCGGCGACGACAGCGATCGCAGCGTCAAACGCGGTTTCGATGTCTGAGAACGAGCAAGGATCCATAACTATTTCTGCCTAGACCAGCATCGGCAGCGCGATACCGTCCGGAATCAGAGGAGTACCAATGGATCCGAAGTACAGCGAAGAAGCCGAAGCCTACCGAGAGAAGATGGTTGCCTTTCTTGGCGAGCATCTTCCCGCCGATTGGCAAGGTATGGGGGCGTTGACGCCCGCCCAGCTCGAAACGTTCACGGGAGAGTGGCGTGCGACGTTGTCGGCGAACAGTCTGCTGGCACCATCGTGGCCCGCCGAATACGGCGGTGGTGGCCTCTCGGCGCTCGAAAAGGTCATCATGGCCGAAGAGTTCCAAAAGGCCGGAGTGCCGACCGGCGGTGAGAATGACGTCTTCAGCATCGAGATGGTCGGTAACACCATCCTCATCTGGGGATCCGACGAGATGAAGGCAGAGTTTTTGCCGAAGATCATCTCGGGCGACTATGTCTTTTGCCAGGGCTACAGCGAGCCGAACGCCGGCAGCGACCTCGCCGCACTCATGTGCAAGGCCGAACTCGACGGCGACGAATGGGTCATCAACGGCCAGAAGATCTGGACATCGTCCGGTCAGACCGCCAACTGGATTTTCGTGCTCTGCCGCACCGATTTTCAGGCCTCGAAGCACAAGGGCATCACTTTTCTTCTCTGCCCAATGGAGCAACCCGGCGTCGACGTGCGCCCGATTGCGATGATGTCGGGCGCCAGCGAGTTCAACGAGACGTTCTTTACCGACGCTCGCACCGCCAAAGACAACGTTGTTGGTCAGGTCAACGGCGGTTGGGGTGTCGCAATGTCGCTGCTCGGTTACGAACGAGGCGAGGCAGCGGCCATCACACCGATTATCTATCGCACCGAACTCGACCGTTTGCTTGAGTTGGCCAAAGAACGGGGCGTGAACGACGACCCGATCATTCGCCAACGGCTGGCGTGGGCCTACAGCAAGGTCGAGATCATGCGTTACATGGGTCTCGGCACCCTGACCCGCTTCATCGCCGGTGCGCAGCCGGGCCCAAGCGAATCGCTGTTCAAACTCTTCTGGTCTGAATACCACAAGGCAGTGACCGAACTCGCGGTCGACATCTTGGGCGCAGATGCCATGTGGGTCGAGGGCCAGCGGCCAATGACCTCGTTCACCACCGACCTTCCGGGCGCCCCGAACACGTCTGCCTCATGGGTCGGCACGTTCTACAACGCCCGCGCCGGCACGATTTACGCCGGTACTTCCGAGGTGCAACGCAATATTATTGGCGAGATGGTCCTTGGGCTTCCCAAAGAACCGAAGCCCGCCAACGCCTGAATCTGTGGTGCCCGCAGCAATAGTGTTGGGCGGGCTACACTGTGAGGCGGGTTTGACAAGAGTGACATCTGTCGCGCTTTATCTCAATCTTCGGTCGCCGCGGTGATACTCACCTCGGCGTGCGTCAGACTTGACGCGAACTCCCCCCGAAACAAGCAAGCAAGTAGGAATGATGACCAACCACCGACGAGTGCTCAAATTGCTGGCAGTAGTTGTGCTGATGGCAGTGCTGGCCGCGGCATGCGGCGGCGGAAGCGACGAGACCGCACTTGCCGATGGGGCTACCCAGCCAGGCTTTGGTGGCGACGACTCGAGCGTTGATTCGGGTGCCATTGCTACGACCGCCCCCATCCCGCTCGTGCACGACGGCGACGCGACCCCAACGCCGGTTGCCCCCATCGACGCTGCCGACGGCGATGACCCTTGGGAAGTCAACGTGTTGCACGTCAAGGACGACACGGTTTTGGTGCCGACATTCGATGCGCCGAACGGCAACCAGACCACGGTCTACGACCGGAACGTAATCGACGACGTCGAATGGGAATACCCGCTGCTGGCTGAAACCCACTTTGGTAATCGCTTGGCCTTGTTGGTCGAAGAGTTCGACAGCACCGGAAACTGGGCGCGAGTCTTGTTGCCCGTACGCCCGAACGGCACGACAGGCTGGGTGCAGACCGCGTTCTTCACCACAGAAACGCACAACTATCACATCACGATCGACGTGTCCGAGAACCTAGTTCGCGTGTTCCGGGGCGACGTCGAGATCATCGACGGTGGCCAGATCGCGGTGAGCGGCCAGGAAACCCGGCCCACGCCGCTTGTCAGGGCCTATATCGATGAGAAGATTCCGGGGGCAAGCCTGAGCCCTGCCTATGGCGATTGGGTGCTCAGCATCGCTGCGTTCAGCGAAGCGCTCGGCACGTTCGATGGTGGCAACATGCCGAAGCTGGCGTTGCACGGCACCAATCAGCCCGAGCTGATGGGCCAATATGTGTCCTCTGGTTGTGTGCGCATCCCGAACGCGGTCGTGAGTTTCATCGCCGACACTGTGCCGGTCGGCACGATCGTCGAGATCGTCGCCTGATCGATCGGCTCAGGTCGATGGTTGACTCGGGTCGATGGTTACCGCCAGACAGGATCGTCGAGCTGGGCTTCCCACACCTGTTGGGCACGCTCGACCGGGAAGCGCTCGAAACGTATATGTGAGGCTGACGTCACTCGAATTCGATGAAGCATGGCATCGACGGGTTCTGACGGCTGCACAGCCAGGGCAAACTGAGCAAGCTGTTCATGGCGCGCGAACATCAGGCCAACGGCGACAGCGTCGGGGATGTCGTACCGCAGCTCGCGCCGACGCTCGACCAGAGTCGCAGCCTCGGCAGCGTTGACGAAGAATCCGGCACCCGAAATGAAGGTGTTTCCGGGGTACCTGTCGAGCTCTGAGAGATCGGTGATGCTCTGGTCAGGGCCAACGCGCCCGTAGTGCAGCAGGTCGGACCGCAGCGCGTCATCCCAAACCCATGCACCCGAGTAGCCCAGGTCGGGCCGCGATCGAATGAAGGCCTCGAACGCAGGCAGCTTGATCAAGCTGCTCAGGTTCGTGCGGAAGAACAGGTCATAGTCGCCGGCGAGCTGCTCGAAGCCGTAGATGGTCTTGCTGAGAATGCCCGGCACACCTGCTCGTCGGAAGCGGCGTTCTACGAGCTGGTCGAGATCACCGAAGTCGTCTTCGATGATGTTGTCGGCTACCGCTGCGAACGGCGTGTGGTCGGTGCCTTTCTCGAGCAGGAGGAAGACGTCGATGCCGGGCATGTGCTCGTTGGTGTGGCGGATCACCTCGGTCCAGTACGACTGGATGTAGTGGCGGTACACCGGCTGGTCGAGCGCAGCGATGACGAGGATCGCGACCCGAGTCATTCGTCCACGGTGAACTTCATCGAATACGCGAACGCGTGGAAATCGCGTGCGTAGATTCGATTGACGAGGCGCAGGGTTTCGCTGGTGTAGAAGTCCGCGATCTGACGCACTGGGGTTGCTCGGCTGTCTTGGGGATGTGAACGTGTACTAGGCGATGTCGCTTGTAGATCGGCAAGGTCGTATCCCACGATGTACAGCTCGGGCGGACGCTGCGAGCCGAGCAGAGTGTAGTGATCGAGCAGGGCGGTGTGATCGAGCGGTGTGATGGTGTGTCGATCCGAGGACGTGGCCGCCAACGACCGGGTCGTTTCCGAATACTGCTACCGCCGCCGCCGGTTCGAGAGCGGCGAGGCAAATCCTCATTTGGTCAACCTCGCGCAGCCGTTCGACGACTGGGTCAGCGCAACCTATGAGCGGGGTGACTTCCGTACCCAGGCGTTCTTCGACGAGACTGGCGCGTCGTTCAATGCACGCAACATGGTCGATGGAAACCTCATCTGGTTCCTCCCGCAGCGGCGCTGGCTGTGCGATGTGCAGGGGATGATGTTGGCAGACCACGTCTTGCGATTCGAAACGCTCGAGGCCGATTGGCGACAGTTCGCCGAGGCGTTCGATATCAACACCTCATTGGCCCACATCAACGCGTCCCCGGCTCCTGCACAGGTGTTGGACCGCTTCAGCCAGCGAGTGCGAGATGTTGTCTTCGAATACTTCCGTGAGGACTTCGAGACCTTCGGCTATCCACGCTGAGTGACGTTGTTGAGGTCTGTCGTGCCGGCGATCAGCGACTGGGCCAGGCCCGTGAGCGCGACGTTGTGGTTTTGGGAGTAGCTGCGAAGGCGTGCGAACGCCTCATCCATGTCGAGGTCGAAGCGTTCGGCGATCATTCCTTTGGCTTGCTCGATGGCGATCCGACTGGTCAGGGCGTGGAACAGCTGTCCTTCGCGGACCGCCGCATCGCGGGTGGCCTGGTCTTGAGTGATCACGATGGTCGCGACGTCGGCAAGCGCTTGGGCGAGACCGACATCGGTGTTGGATAGTCCACCAGGCTCGTGGAGAAACATGTTCAGGCATCCGATTGTTCGGTTCTTGAGATGCATGGGGACCGCACAGACCGATGCGAAGCCGACCCTCGTGCATTCCGCGCTGAACCGAGGCCACAGTGACGGGCTGCTGAGGTTGGAGTGGAGGACGATTTCACCGATCTGGAAGCAATCGAGGGACGGACCTTCGTCGTTCTGGATCTGGAAGAGTTCGAGGAGTTGTATCTGTTCGGTCGATGCCCCGATCACGCGCAGATTGCCCTCGCTGTCGGCGAGCAGGACTCCCGCTGCGGATGCGTCGAGGAGTTCGACGGCTCGGGTTGTGAGCGCGGTGAGCACTTCGATCACGTCGAACTCGCCGACCAGTGTTTGCACAATCTCGACGAAGGTGGTCGCCGTCAGTGTCTGAAGAGCATCCGCTCGTTCTTTGTCATCGGCCGACACGGGCTACCTCTTCATTTCTGGATGGTCGTTGGGCCATCGAAGGCGCCGTGCCACGATGAGTGCAGCGGTCTCAGCGATCGTCTGATCATGGGCAAATGCGTGTGCCTTGATCCGAAGCAACGCATCTCATGACAGCGATCCCAGCGCCCGTGACCGAGAGAAACTCGACGCCTGTCGCACAGAGCTGCGCCGTCGACGAACGGACCGTGGTCCGAGCGAACGCCACCGCCAAGCGCTTCATGCGAACCTTCGGCTCGACCGAGCGAATGTCGTTCCGAGATGGACCGGAACAGGAACAGGAACAGGAACAGGAA
>JBDNHG010000245.1:0-8432 GCA_041688925.1 Acidimicrobiales bacterium
CCAGCGGCGACGCCCTTCTCGCCGGCGCCTTCACGACGACCTCGGCTGGCACACCCACGGCAAACCATCGAACTCACCTAACCGAAATCCCACATGCCCATGCGAATCTCACAACTCTCCGACGCCACCAACGAAAACCCCCGCACCCTGCGCTTCTATGAAACCGCGGGACTGCTCCCGCCACCACCACGCACAGCTGGCAACTACCGCGACTATCCCGACTGCTCCGTCGCCAAAATCGGGTTCATCCGCTCGCTCCAGACCGCAGGGCTAGCGCTCGGCCAGATAGCCACCATCGTCCACACGCTCGAGAACACCCCTCCCATGTCGTCCACCGACGAAGCCCTACTCGATGCCACACTCGAACACATCGACACCCAGCTCAACACCCTGTGCCGAACCCGCCGCGACCTCAAGCTGCTCTCGCAGCAGACCCAAAGCTGTATGCCCGCCGAGTCAAGCCGACGCGAACCGAGCTCGACTATCCACGACAGCACCCGATAGGAGAACCACACCACTGCGCCAGACCCCCTTTCCCTTCGGCTCCGACCCTACGGCCGCGACCACGACCCGATCTCCCAGTCCCGCCGACGGGGCCGACGGGGCCGACGGGGCCGAGGCCGTTGACCGATCTATGGTTTGGAAGCAGATCCGATACTTGCGGCCAGAAGCGCTCGACGACTCCGTTCATACCCCAATGTTTCGATTGTTGCCGGTAACGCGGCTACTCAGCTACCGGCCGCTGGGACCGTGTTCTACCTACTTAGCCCATTGGACAAGGCCACGATGAGACGTTTCGCTGAGCAGGTAGCCACGGCCGTTGCGAACCCGCACCGGGTGACCATTATGTACTTCAATTGCAAACACATGGACGTGTTCTCCGCCGATCCACGTTTCACCATCGAGTCGGTCGAACTGGTTCGCCACCAAACCGGAGACGGTCAACAATTGGCAACAATCAGCCCTGCCCTCGCGAAATCCGATCCTCAGGGGCCAAAGTAGCGGTGCACTCTGCACGGTTGTCGCGACGTCGGTTTCTCAAGGTTGCAGGAGTCGGGGGTCTTGTCCTGGTTGGCGGATGTAGTTCCTCCACCACGCTGCCCCAACCCGAACGCGCCTCCACCAGGAATGACGGACCCCAGCAAAGCTTCATAGAACCAGAGGTTATTGCGAGTAGCCAAGGGCGCCTCGAGGTCACGCTCACAGCGACGAGCGCCGGCGACCGATTGACCTACAACGACTCGAGTCCTGGCCCAACGTTGTATCTGCGTCCGGGTGATCAATTGGTCATCAACCTTGAGAACAGGCTGAGCGCACCAACGAACCTTCATACCCATGGGCTGCATGTTTCTCCTGAAGGCAACAGCGACAACGTCTTCACCACGGTGTCGCCTGGCGAATCGAGAACCTACGTCTATGACATTCCCGAGGGCCATCGAAGCGGCTTGTTCTGGTACCACCCACACGCACACGGCAACGTCGCGGCCCAGGTGGCCGCTGGGTTGGCCGGCGCCATCATCATCACCGATTCACTCGACGATCAACCTGCGTTGGCTGAGTCGACCGAACGACTGTTGATCCTCACCGACCCGTCAGGCGCAGATTCCGGTCAAATGGAGCAAATGGTCGGGCGCGAAGGCGCCGAGATTTTGGTCAATGGTGTCGCTCAACCGCAGATCGACATGCGTTCCGGGACACGGGAACGGTGGCGAGTTCTCAACGCCAGCACATCGCGGTATTACCAGCTCGCACTCGATTCGCACCCGTTTCAGGTCATCGGGTCAGATGGCGGGCGCCTCCACCAGCCAAGACCCGTCGACCGCGTTTTGCTTGCGCCCGGTGAACGCACCGAGCTGGTCGTAACACCCGCTAGCAGCGGCGACTTCGCCTTGCGGACATTGGCCTATGACCGCGGCTCGACCGCAATGGGGCCAATGATGGGCGGCGGGGGCGGAATCGACGACTCCGACCACCTGATTGCCAACACGACCACGACTGGCAACTCCGAACCGGCCTCGCTGATGATGTTGGTGCCTGGGACCGAGCCGATACCCGAGCTTGAACCGGTCGTTGAGCGGACCTTTGAGCTTGGCATGGGCATGTGAGGGCGTTCGATGATGGCCTTCACCATCAATGCGCGAACCTTTGACCCGCAGCGAACCGACGTGTCAGTTAAGTCTGGATCTGTGGAGCGTTGGATTCTTGAGAATCCAACCTCCATGGATCATCCCTTCCATCTCCACGTGTGGCCGTTCGTTGTTGAGGGGCGCGAAGCCGAGTTGGGTTGGAAGGACACGGTGAATGTCCCCGCTGGCGAGACCGTGGCCATTGTGGTGCCCTTTTCCGGGCACACCGGCCGCACCGTGTATCACTGCCATATCCTTGACCACGAAGATCTCGGCATGATGGGCGTCATCGAAGTTTCTTTAGCCTGATCCGCCACGCTTTCGGAGTTAGGCGACGATGTCGATGATGGTGCCGACGGGCACGGTTTCGGCGATGAAAGTGATCACTTCGTCTGGCACCCGGACACAGCCCGACGAGATGTATTGGCCCATCAGTTCGGGTTGGTTGGTGCCGTGAAGCGCGAGCTTGGGCATCCCTCCCCCGAACGTTCCGATGCTCTCGCTGAACGCAGCGATGCTCAAGATCCAGGCGCCATAGGCCGGGCTAACCTGCGCGCCAGGAATCATTTCATCGATGTAAGCCCGAACCACCGGAGTCTGCCGGCCCTCGCGTCCTGATGCTGCAATTTGTTCGATCAGTAACTCATCGCCTTTGTAAACGTTGACCTTGTTCTCAGAGGGGTCTGCCCGGTCCTGCAGGTCATCGACAGCTGAGAGCCAGGCCGTTTGACCGCGCAGTTTCGCCCGTGACCAGAATCACCGGCAACGTTCGAGTGCCCTCACTGCTCCGCAATGACCGAAGGACCTCGCGGCCACTCATCCCCGGCATCTGATTATCGAGCAGCACCAACGAAACCGACTCCGTGTGAACCGTGGCCAGCGCCGTGGCGCCGTCGGCTGCTTCCAGAATCCCGAAACCAGCCCGCCGCAATGCCCTCGAGTACAACGCACGCGTCGACGCATCATCATCGACAACAAGGATGCAGTCGCCAAACTGACGGGGCGGGTCGCCGCCCAAAATGGCCATAAGGTCTATTCGGCACGACGAACGGCTTCTAGAACCGTCCAGAGGAAATGGGCCAAAAGCCCCGGCACCTACGACGCCGCTGCATGCTCAGACGCCATCCGGTAGCGCTCGTGCCATGTAACCGGCGCGATGCGGTGGGTCATGGTCGGATCGGCGTTCAGGTTCGTCCGACGAACCCCGAAGTGTTGTCGCCCACCATTGAGCACCGGACGGATTAGGAACTACTAACAAGTGTTAGTAGAACAATAATCCGCCACTTTGGCACCCCTACCCCGGAGACCCCAGTTCGGCGGTACGTTCGGTGTCGCGCTGACGATCGCCTTCCTCGGCACGCCCTCTGGCATCGAGAGTGCACTGGCTGCGTTCGACCGCATCTGGTGGCTCATCGTCGTGGGTGGTCTCACGACTTCGGTGGTGGTGCTCCCGATGCGCACGCACAACACCCCCCGAAATCTGAACCTGGGTGGACGCTATGTGTCCGCCAGGCTCCCGAGTTCGCCATGCTCGCTAGTAGATGGACAATTCGCCGTCGGTTGAGTGTTGTCAGGTGGTTCTGAGTCGCCGAGCGATCATCCTGGAGATCGCGAGATGGAGCACTCATACGTGTAGATACAGAGTGATCTGAAGCTGCTTCGATGGTCGTTGTTCTGAGCGGCCGCGCATCTCAATTTCGCGTTGCGAGTTCACATAGGTACCGCTCGGCGCGGAGCGGCCGCCAAGTAGTCTGTTAGACCGCGCACCCGCCCCAGGGTTCCCGAGCGGGTTGTCACGCTTTACACGATGAGTCGTGCCCATGCTCGTTCGTGGCCGTAGTAGGCCCCCCGTGACGGAAGCTGTAACGAGAGGCCATGTGGCATTGAGATCCGCATGTTTGCAACGATTCTGGCGGCCTTCAGATGACGCTCAAGAATCACGAATCGTGCCTCTTCGGGAAACCTAAATCGTTGCAATTGCAACGATTCCAAAAAGTGAAATCTCCAGGTGACCCCATATTGCAGCTTCCGTCACGGGGGCCTCGCTGGGTGGGCGACGTATTTCGTGCGCCGCAGCGGTGGAGTCGGGCGGCACTGGCGACACATCGCGCCGACCACCTTCGTCCTGCACCGCTTCATGGACGCAGCCGACACCGCTGCTGCCTGGGCGCACCTCGAAGCAGGCACGTCACCGACCGAACAACGACTCATCGACACGACCGAACGGCTACGAGCGTGCGCCTACTCGATGCCACACCCAGAGACCGGCCAAATGATCCCCGCCTGCGTGCAGCACGGCGTCCTCGACCCTGGCGAGAACGCGCAACTCGTCGAACTGCTGCCCCGCCGGCCGACGATCGGGAATCTCGTCGAGCCCGCTCGGGTTCCAAGACGGTGAGCGTGGACGTGGCCCGCCAGACAGCCTTCGAACGGTACGTGTTACCGGAGAGCAACGTGCTGTTCCGCGTCGCTCGCTCGTTGACCCGCAACACCGCCGATGCCGAGGATCTCATGCAGGACACCTTGATCAGAGCCTGCGGTGCCATCGACCGCTTCGTCGGCCGCTACCCGCGTGCCTGGCTCCTCACCATCCTGCCCTCCAGCTCCGAGGATAATCCCGACCATCACACTCGACAATCGGGGTCCCTGCACCGACCGACCGCCCATCAGGCACGAACTCGAGCCGACGTCCGGTGGCGGGCTGCGGCAGACAGTCAAGCAGTGGGCCTGGGCTGGTTCGGGTGACGAATTGCTTAAGTCCTCGCGGTGTCTGCCGATCAGTCAGCAATGAGGTTCTCATGATGAACAGTAACCGGCGACACGAGATGGCATCGTTCGCTGCGATATCACTGTCGGTGGGCGCCTTGGTGGCCCTGCTCGTCGGGGGCTTCGCTGGGTCGGCGCCCGTTACGGGTGGTGTGTCGACGCCGGTACAGGGCATTGTCGTCACGGGTCTCGCGGCTGCGTGCTTGGTCGGTTCGCTGGTGGTGCTGGTTGTCGCGTTCCGGCAGCGGCTCGCGGAGCTTGCGCTCATGGGCGGTGGCCTCACGATGCTGTCGGGGCTGACGGTGGTGCATGGGGTTGCTGTTGGCATCGGGGAGCCTGGCTTGTCGTGGCTGGCGCTGGCCACAGCGTTTCCTGCGACGGCGGTCGTGGCCCTTCCCCTCCTCGTCGGGCGTGGCCCGGTCAGGCGTTGGCTCGCCCGCGTTTGGGCCATGTGGGTGTCGTCGTGGTTGATCGTGCTGGTCGTCGCCGGCGGCACGGCACTGGTGGCGAGGCCGCGAGTGCCCGCTGAGTTGCCTGTTTCATGGATCGTGGTGGCGGACGGTCTGACGATCTTCGTCGCGGCGCGCCTGGCCGGGCGTCAGCTCGACCTTCACCAGATCGGGCGGCAGCGCGCGAGCTTGATCGCCGCCGTGTCCTTCGGGAGCCTGGCCGCGGCCACCGCCGCTGGTCTCAGCGCTGCGCCGGCGTCGCCACGCTGGTGGGTGACACATGGCGTGAACGGCGCCTCTGTCTTTGCGGCCGCTGCGGCTGCATTCGTGCTCGCGCGCCGCAACCAAAGCCTCACAACCGTGCTCGCGCCGGTGCTGCGCGATGACCCGGTCGCCGCGCTGGAACTCGGTCTGACCCCGGAGGTTCACGCGTTCATCGCTGCTCTCGACCGCAAGGACCGCATCACGCGGGACCACACCATCAGAGTCGGTGACCTGGCCGTGCGCACCGCGCGGCGTGCCGGTCTGCCCGGCGCTCGACTCCGAGCGATCGGACTTGGCGGAATCATGCACGACATCGGCAAGCTGGTCGTCCCGTCCGACATTCTCACGAAACCGGGATCGCTCACCGACGCCGAATATGCTGAGATCAAGTCGCACGCCGCTCGTGGCGCGGCGCTGTTGGAGCGGTCGCCGGAACTCGGCGAAGTTGCTCCGCTGGTGCGCTGGCACCACGAACGCCATGACGGAGGCGGTTACCCCGATGGGCTCACGGGCGACCAGATCCCATTCGAGGTGGCACTGATCAGCGCCTGTGATGCATGGGACGCCATGACCAATGACCGCCACTACCGCCAGGGTCGCGATGCGATCGACGCCGCCGCGGTGCTTCGCCGCGGGGCAGGTACCCAGTGGCACCCCCGTGCCGTTCAGCTGGTCCTTGAAGAAGCGGGCTCGGCAGACAACACCGAGCACCTTGCCGCTGTCGGCCGCCCCACGTCGGCGGCGTCCGCAGCGCAGACCGGTGCGATCGACGTGGATTGCGCAGACCTCCTCAGCGAGGACTTCGCGCGGCAGTGTTGCGTTGACCTATCATGCGTCGATTCGCGGTGAGAACGTGTGGCCCGGCCGGCTTGCGAGTTAGATGACTTCGGCGAGTTCGTCGAATGCTGCCGCTAGTCGCAGGTGCTGGTCGGTGTCGGTTCCGAGTTGGGTCGTCGACGCGACAGCGGCAATCACAGCGTCAACGACACCGCCCCCGGCGGACCCCTCAAGCTGGTCCCATGTAGCTGGCGGACGACACGGCGAGAGCGAAAATCTCCGAAAGCATGCCGCGGGCCTTGCGCATCGATGACGGGGAGAGGCCCTCGACGCGCATGGCGCTGATCCATTCGAGTACTTCGCCGTGGGTCACAGATCCGAGCGGGACATCAGCCCAGCGCGGACTGATCTGATGATCGAGGGTGATCCGATTGCGCACAGCCGACGATTCTTTGATGGCGCCTTGTTTGGAAGCTGCAAGTCTGTCGGCCCATTCGCCGATGGTTTCTTTGGCACCGTCGGGATCGATCCAGTCGCCGCGGGCCATGTCTGCCACAACGATCGCTTGGTGCCGCTCGGCGTCGGCTTTGCGGGTGAAAGTGCGTTGGTGCCAGCGGAGGTTGGCGTCCCGGTACCGCACTTCCCAATGCTTGCCATTCTTCGTTCGGCGGATGCTGGCCGTCCAACAGCTTTAACATGTGGAAAAACTGCGCGTGGGATTTTTGTGGGACAGCGTCTGTCGCCTCGAGTACAAACCAGGGCTAGAACCCTTTGTTTATATGGCGCCCCCGACAGGATTCGAACCTGTGACCTACGGATTAGAAGGCCGTTGCTCTATCCAGACTGAGCTACGGGGGCTAAGCGCACCATGCTAGAGCCGCCCTGTGTCACACCGCTTGTAATTGGGCGTGGATTCGTGGCCAAGGTCATCTAAGATGACCGGCCTTGGTGATCGTAGCTCAGTTAGGTTAGAGCACCTGGTTGTGGTCCAGGATGTCGGGGGTTCAAATCCCCTCGGTCACCCCATCAACAATCCCGTAATTCAGCCTCGCTGAACTGCGGACATCCCTCACTCCGATAACATCGGGATGCTGTTTGTAAGAAGAAGCATTTTCTTCACAGATCATGCGCCTCTAGCTCAATTGGCAGAGCGTCGGACTCTTAATCCGCAGGTTCCGGGTTCAAGTCCCGGGGGGCGTACTACCAAAGGTCGTTGCAATCGCAGCGACCTTTGGCAATTTTGGGTTTCCGCTGGGTCGCCGCGGGTGCCAATTCGGGTGCCTAAGTCCGCTTACTAGACTCGGTTTGGCGCGGCGCCTACCCTCGAAGTGGCGCTATCGACCGAACTGCGGCGCCGAGACTCCATGCATCGGGTGCACGAAATAGAGCGTAGAGCCTGCACCAAATCGAGCATAGAGTTGTTCGGTGGGCTACGGTTCCGGCATGTCGTCGCCCAGAGATTTCCAGTCGGGCTACGTCCGCCGGGTCATCGATGACGAACTCGACGAACTGTTCAGCGCCCTGCCGGCGATTCTCATAGACGGCCCCAAAGCTGTCGGCAAGACCGCAACAGCGCTGCAGCGGGCCGCGACAGTCCGTCGCCTCGACCGCGAAAGCGACCACCAAATACTCGCTGCCGCCCCGAACCGCATCAACGTCGACACACCACCGGTCCTGCTCGATGAATGGCAGCGACTACCCACACTCTGGGACAGCGTCCGGCGCCGAGTCGACCACAACTCTGCGGCCGGACAGTTCCTGCTCACCGGATCTACACCCGCCAGCATCGCCGACGTCGACACCCACACCGGAGCCGGCCGCATCACCACCCTGCGAATGCGACCACTCACCCTCACCGAAAGACTCGACCTCTCCCCCACCGTCTCCCTCCAAACCCTTCTGGAAGGAACAGTCGACTCAGTTACAGGACACAGCGAACTCGGCCTCGCCGACTACGTCGACGAGATCGCCGCTAGGACCGTGGGTCAGTATCCGTTGATTGGGTTGCTGGGTGTGTGAAAATTGTGGGCATGGTCGATGTGGTGGTTGA
>JBDNHG010000246.1:0-8809 GCA_041688925.1 Acidimicrobiales bacterium
ACATCGAACGGCGTGGTTTCGAGTGTGAGTTCGTGACCGTAGAGCGGCATGCCCGCCTCGAGACGCAAGGTGTCGCGCGCTGCAAGACCGACCGGCACCAAGCCGTCGTCGGCTCCGGCTTCGGTGAGTGCCTTCCACAGCGCTGGGCCTTGTGCCGACGGCACGAACAGCTCAAACCCGTCTTCGCCGGTATATCCGGTGCGTGCCGCGTAGGCGGTCGTGCCGAGCAGATCGACTTCGGCCACCCGGTAGTAACGCAGTTCACCTAGCTCAGGCCCGGCCAACCGCAACACGATCGCTTCGGCCCGTGGGCCCTGCACTGCTACCAAGGCAAACGCATCAGTGCGGTCG
Source organism: Acidimicrobiales bacterium (assembly GCA_041688925.1). Taxonomy (GTDB): domain Bacteria; phylum Actinomycetota; class Acidimicrobiia; order Acidimicrobiales; family UBA10347; genus UBA10347. The sequence continues at coordinate 352 of JBDNHG010000246.1, forward strand.
TCGACGGTCGCATCGAACTTCACCGAGCGGTCGACCAGTTCAGCAAAAACTGTCGGGCCGTTCGAAGCATTGGCGACGACCATGAACTCGTCATCACTCAGCCGGTACACGATGAGGTCGTCGATGATGCCACCGAGCTCGCTGCACATCATCGAGTAGCGAGCTCGGCCGACGGGCATCGTCGAAGCCTCGATCAACAGCGCCCAATCGAGCGCAGCACCAGCGCCGGGCCCCGTGACGAAGAGTTCGGCCATATGGCTTAGATCGAAAAGTCCAGCTGCGTTGCGCACCGCATGATGCTCGTCGGTCGCCGACGCGTACCAAACCGGCATGTCCCAGCCGGCAAAGTCGATCATGCGGGCACCCAGCGCTACGTGCACCTCGTGGAGGGATGTCAGGCGGCTCATGCGGATGCTCCTGCTTCGGCGAGTTCTTCGATTGGTGGACAGCTGCAAATGAAGTTGCGGTCGCCGTGGGCTCCGTCGATTCGGGCAACCGGCGGCCAGATCTTGTTATGCCGAGACGTAACCATAGGATACGCCGCCAGCTGTCGTGAATAGGGGTGGGACCACTCGTCGGCCGTTACCGCCTCGGCCGTATGCGGCGCGTGCACCAGCGGATTGTCGTCGGCCGGCCACTCGCAGGACTCGACTCGTTTCACCTCGTCGGCGATAGCGATCATGGCTTCGCAGAAGCGGTCGAGTTCTTCGAGCGATTCAGACTCGGTCGGCTCGACCATCAAGGTTCCCGCAACCGGAAATGACATCGTTGGCGCATGGAAGCCATAGTCGACCAGCCGCTTGGCCACATCGTCGACAGTGACGCCGCTGGCCTTGGTCATTGGCCGCAGGTCGAGGATGCACTCGTGCGCTACCCAACCTTGTTTGCCTGGGCCGGCGTCGCCGCGATACAGCACCGGGAAATGAGGCTCGAGGCGAGCCGCTATGTAGTTGGCACTCAGAATGGCCGTCGTGGTTGCCTGTCGCAAACCATCGGCGCCCATCATCGCTATGTACAGATAGGGAATAGCCAAGATGCCGGCAGAGCCCCACGGCGCCGCCGAGATAGTCGGGCCCGTAATGCGCTCGCCACGAGCTGCGAGAACCGGGTGACCAGGCAGGAACGGAATCAGGTGTTCGCCAACAGCGACGGGCCCGACACCAGGGCCACCACCCCCGTGAGGGATGCAGAACGTCTTGTGCAGGTTCAAGTGTGAGACGTCGGCACCGAACTTGCCTGGCTTGGCCAGACCGACGAGGGCATTCAAATTGGCCCCATCGACATACACCTGACCGCCGGCGTCGTGCACGAGTTCGCAGATCTCGCCAATCGCAGCTTCGAAGACGCCATGGGTGCTCGGATAGGTCACCATGATCGCTGCGAGCGAAGCACGATGTTCTGAGATCTTCTTGTCGAGGTCGGCGACGTCGACATCGCCGTTGTCGTTGCATGCCACCACCACGACGCGCATGCCGGCCATCACCGCGCTTGCGGCGTTCGTGCCGTGTGCCGACGACGGGATGAGGCAGATATCGCGTTCGGTCTCGCCGTTGCTGCGGTGGTAGGCACGGATAGCGAGCAGCCCGGCGAGTTCGCCCTGCGAACCGGCATTGGGCTGCAACGACACCCCGGCGTAGCCGGTGATGCTCGCCAACATTTGCTCGAGTTCGGCGACCATGCGCACGTATCCCTGCTGTTGAGCAACGGGAGCGAAGGGATGAATGTTGGCAAACTCGGGCCAGGTGATGGGCTCCATCTCAGTCGTCGCGTTCAGCTTCATGGTGCATGAACCGAGCGGGATCATCGAACGGTCGAGCGCTATGTCCTTGTCACTCAAGTACCGCAGGTAGCGCAGCATTTGTGTCTCGGTGCGGAAGCGGTGGAACGGCTCGTAGTCGAGAATTTTATCGCTGCGCAGCATGTGGTTGATTGGCGATTCGGCTGGGTCGCCCGCATCCGCTGAGTTGATGCCAAAGGCACGCAACACAGCATCAACCACATCGGTCGTGCTGGTTTCGTCGAAGCTGATACCCACGTGATCGTCGTCGACATGGCGCAGATTGATCCGCGCGTCGGCTGCGGCGGAAACGATCTCGGCGGCTCGGCCCGGCACCACCGCAGTCACCGTGTCGAACCAGCTGTCGTGAGCCAGACCAATGCCGGCCGTTTGCAGCCCGTGTGCCAGCCGGCTGGCATGGGCGTGGGTGCGGAATGCGATCGCCCGCAGACCGTCGGGACCGTGATAGCTGGCGTACATCGCAGCCATGACCGCCAACAGCACTTGCGCGGTGCAGATGTTGCTTGTCGCTTTTTCGCGACGGATGTGTTGTTCGCGGGTTTGCAACGCCAGTCGCAGTGCGGGTCTGCCTTCGGCATCGACCGACATACCCACGACTCGCCCGGGCAGCGACCGTTGCGATCCTTCACTCGCTGCCATGAATGCGGCATGTGGACCGCCGGCCCCCATGGGAACTCCGAAACGCTGCGTCGAACCAACGACGACGTCGACGCCGCACTCGCCTGGCGATTTCAACACGACCAATGACAGCAAGTCGGCGGCAACGGCCGTCAGAGCACCCGCCTTGTTTGCCGTCTGAACGAGCGGCGCCAGATCGTACACCTCGCCCGTTGTGCCGGGATACTGATAGATCACGCCGAACACATCGTCGGCGACAGGACCATTGCGATCGGCGACCCGCAGCTCGATACCTATTGGTTCTGCACGAGTCCGCAGCACGGCAAGCGACTGAGGATGGATCGCTTCGTCGACGAGCAGAACGGTGCGTTTCGACTTCGACATGCGCAAAAGCATGACCATGGCCTCGGCAACAGCGGTGCCCTCATCAAGCAACGAAGCATTCGCTATTTCGAGGCCACTGAGGTCGGCCACCATGGTCTGGAAGTTCAGCAGCGCTTCGAGGCGACCTTGGCTGATTTCTGGTTGGTACGGCGTGTATGCCGTGTACCAGGCAGGGTTCTCGAGGATGTTGCGCCGCAGCACCGCCGGTGTGATCGTGCCGTGATAGCCGGTACCGATCAGGCTGGTCAAGACCTGGTTCTGATCCGCGATCTCGGTGATCAGCTCGATCGCCTGCGCCTCGCTCAGAGCGGCGTCGAGCGCCAGTTGTTCGTCGCGGATCGAGTTGGGCACCGTTGCATCGATCAATTCGGCAACCGAGTCGATGCCGAGCACGGACAGCATGATCTGACGTTCGCTGTCGGACGGACCTATATGCCGATCGGCAAACACCACAGGTTTGGGTGGCACTATTTTTGACGGCAAAATTTCGGACGGCGATATTTCGGACATAGGGGCAGCACCTCGGGTTGAAACGTGTTGCCCCCCTCTGTCCGGGTACCTGAGAGTGTCGCCCCTTCGGTGAGCTGCAGGCCCATACGGGCTACAACTGCTCTCCAGAGTGTGATCGACGCCAGGGTCCTGGTTGCCTGAGAGTTTCCGGGGGCGGTTGCTCCTTCGGCGGACAGCCGAAGCCATCGCTCTCCCCATACGTCAAGGGATTCAATTGTCGAACGAACCTTAGCTTGCGCCGCTCGTTGAGCGGAAGACGCTAATTAATTTGGCGCTCCATGTCTTTCCAGTACTCGCTGCGCAGCTTGTACTTCTGGAGCTTGCCGGTCGCGGTGCGAGCCAGTTCGCCGCGGAACTCGATTGATGTCGGGCACTTGTAATGGGCGAGCCGACCGCGGCAATGCTCGATCAATTCCTTTTCAGTCACGGTGGCGCCTTCGGCCAGCACCACGAGACCCTTTGGCGTCTCGCCCCACTTCTCATGGGGAACGCCGATCACGGCTGCTTCGATCACCGCAGGATGCGAGAACAGAGCGTCTTCGACCTCGATCGAGCTGATGTTCTCGCCGCCCGAAATGATGACGTCTTTCTTGCGGTCGGCGATCGCGACATAGTTGTCCTTGTCGAGCATGCCTCCGTCGCCGGTGTGGAACCAGCCGCCTTCGAGCGCAGCTGCTGTCTCGACGGGTTGTTCCCAGTACGCCTCGAGCACAACATTGCCCCGGGCCAGGATTTCGCCCGATTCGCTGATCTTGATGTCGACACCGAGCGCTGGCTGCCCGGCGCGATTCAGATTCTGGGCCCGCTCGGACGGTGACAGTTCATCCCATTCAGGACGGCAGCGATTCATCGTCAGGTAGGGGGCGGTCTCGGTCAGGCCGTAGAGCTGGATGAATTCCCAGCCAAGTTCGGTCTCCATGCGCTCGACCGTTGCGGTTGGAGGCGGTGCACCGGCGACAACCATGCGCACCGTGCCCGACCCAGGAATTGGGCCTTCCCAGTCTTGGGCCGCGTCGAGCACAGCGGTGACGACCGCAGGGGCGCCACACATGAAGGTCACACCGTGTTCTTCGACACGACGCAAGATCTCGGGTCCGTCGATCTTGCGCAGCACGATCTGCTTGGCCCCGACAGACGTGAGCGCAAACGGCATGCCCCAACCGTTGCAGTGGAACATCGGCAAGGTATGGAGGTAGACATCGCGGGTGTTTGCGCCGGCGTCCCAGCCAAAGGTCGTGGCGTTCAGCCACAGCGCCCGGTGGGTTTGCTGCACACCCTTGGGTCGTGCCGTCGTACCGCTGGTGTAGTTGATCGTCGCCGTCTCGTCTTCGTTTGGTTCCCACGGCACAGGGTCGACGCCGGCAACGAACAACTCGGCATCGGTCTCATCGCCGATCGTGAACTTGAACTCGCATTCGACCGAGGCCATGTCTTCTTCGATCTCAGGATCGATGAGCAGCACTCGGGCACCGCAGTGATCAATGATGTAGCGGATCTCTTCTTTATTCAGCCGAAAGTTGATCGGCACAGCGATGCGGCCATGGGCCGGGACGGTCAGCAACAGATGTTGCAGCCGTGCAGCATTATGCGAGACGATCGCCACACGTTCGCCAAACCCGACGCCCATGCGATCGAGGCCTGCGGCAAGTTGTCGGCCTCGCTCAGCGATTTCACCGAACGTCAACGCCGGCCACGGGTTCGCCGGCTGATCTGGTTCGTCGATGATCGCGACGCGGTCGGGATAGTTGAACTCGGCACGATCGACAAAGGTCTTGATCGTCAGTGGCGTGCGCATTGTGCGACTCTCCTGTTGCTCGGCGGTGCCCTGTTCAGACTAGCTTCGCTGCGCGGGTCCCGATGTAGCCACCGTGCCCGATTTTAGTCCTCGGTCATTTCCAGCGAGAACACGGTCAGTTCTCCGTTGATCAGTCGTAAGACGCGGAAGACTCGACCAAGGTCCATTCGGGCCCCCGATACGAATGAGATTTCGCCGGTCGAAAATGCTTCGTCGTCGAAGGCTCCAAGCGCAGCGGCGACCCGATCGAGCGAGTCATTGCCCGCAGCCTCGACTGCTCGCGCCCAGGCTTCGACCGTCTCAGCGCCGAGGATTGTCGAGACTCCTGCACCCGGCGTTTCGCCGTTTTGTTGCACCCGTCGTACCAGATCATTGACCCGGTCTTCAGGGTCGTTGCCGAACGTCGACGACCAGCTGACGAAGGTGAGTTCGCCGAGCGTCGGAACACTAGAGAACCAGCCCGGCTCATCAAGTGTGTTGCCGCCGACGATTGGCGCTTCGAATCCAATTCGCCTCAGCATCTGGATTATCGCCGGTGCGCCGTCGAGGAAACCAGGAACATGGCTGCATACCGTTATGAACGCCACCGGTTCGACCCGATCATCGAGGCGATCCTCGAGCGGCCCGAGGGTGTCGTAGCTGAACTCGTCGCGATAGGTCACGGTGCCCCCGAGCTCACGAAATGCTCGTTCGAAACCGTCGCAGAACGCAATCGCCTCGGGACTCGTCACGTCGCGAAGAGCGATCGTTGTTGGCCCATACTGTTTGAGCGCAACCGCAGCAGCGAGCGCGCCCTGAGGTTCTGACGGTGCCCCGAGTGTGAAGTTGCGTTCGCCCAATCCGCCCGTCAGGTAGCGAACATCGCCGGCGCACGGACTGATGGTGAGCAGCCCATATTCATCGGCCACCTCGAGCATCGGGAGCGAAAACTCGGTATCGCACGAGGTGATGATCAGATCAGGCGGATCGTCGATCATTTGGTGGGCCAGTCGCTCGGTGACGCTGACACGCGAATTGGTATCGAAACGACGCAGTTCGATCATGCGATCCAACACACCGCCCTCTTCGTTGAGCCGGTCGATCTCGGCTACGACACCGGCCAAGGCGGGTCCGTCGAGGGGAGCGAGCACGCCGGTCTCGCCCAACACCGTGGCAATCACAAAGGGCTGCGGCCCGTCGGGCACCGGTGTCGGAGCGATCACGACATTCGAAGGCACCGTGATCTCAGCGATGGAAACCGTCGGTTCCGGTGTCACCGGATCATCAGCGGACCCCAACTCGCCACGACTCGTCGAAGCCCCAGGCGAACATGCCGATACCAGCACGCACAAGGCGAACACACACGCTGCGAATAACAGCGTCGCAGCAGATCGGATCACGTCGCGCAGGGTACTCGGGGGCCTAGGAGCACGGGCGGCGGGTCAGCTAACGTGCGTTCATGAGTGATCGCGTAACAATTGAGATGACGAATGGCGTTGCCGACGTCAAGCTGAACCGCCCCGACAAGATGAACGCCCTCGACGGCGCCATGTTCAAAGGGCTGATCGAAGCAGGTGAGACCCTCAAAGCCGACCCCTCTGTGCGTGCCGTCGTTCTGTCGGGTGCGGGTCGGGCATTTTGCGCTGGCCTCGACCTCGGCAGCTTCTCCAAAATGGCCGACAGCGAGAATGAACCGAAGAACAAGGCCAACCCGGTCGGCGACCTCGACGGCCGCATCACCCACCGTGGCCAACAAGCCGCCTACGTCTGGACCGAGATGCCGGCACCAGTGATCTGTGCTGTTACCGGCGTGGCGCTCGGCGGCGGATTCCAGATTGCGATGGGTGCCGATATTCGCATCATTGCTCCCGATGCTCGCATGTCGGTCCTCGAGATTCGTTGGGGTCTTGTGCCCGACATGACGGGCACCCAAACCCTCATCCAGCATGTTGGGCTCGACGTCGCAAAAGAACTGACGCTGACCGGCCGAATGGTCGAAGGTCAAGAATGTGTCGACATTGGGTTGGCGACCAAGCTGAGCGACACACCCTACGAAGATGCGCTCGCTCTGGCCCACGAAATCGCCAGCAAAAGCCCCGATGCGGTGCGAGCCTCGAAACGGCTGTTGAACAACGCCGGTGCCCTATCGGTTATCGATCGCTTTGCTGCCGAACGGGCCGAAATCAGCGCCTCGATCGGCACAGCAAATCAGATCGAGTCGGTCAACGCATTCCTCGAAAAGCGTGAGCCAGTATTCACTGACCCCGAGTAGTCCGCCTTTCGGCTCGTCCCTCGCCGAAACGCTGCGTTGTGGCGCAACCTCAACGGTCCTGGAGACTTCATTGGCAGTCAGTAGTCCGCCTTTCGGCTCGTCCCTCGCCACTCCTGACCAGTTTGCGCGCGCTGCTACTCTTACGGGGTGAGCCACGCCGTCAGCATCACCTATTGCTTTAGTTGAAACTACTCGGGCCGCGCCGTGAGCGCAGCTAGTGATTTGTTGAGCAACTATCAGCACGTGATCACCGAGTTGACGCTGGTGCCAGCGAGTGGTGGCGTCTTCGAAGTTGACGTCGATGGTGAATCGATCTTCAGCAAGAAGAACCTCGGTCGGCACGCTCTGCCCGGCGAGGTGCTCGAGTTGTTCACCGATCTGGTCGGCACCAACGTCCGACGGTACGGCACCTGACCACTGCCGACGCGTTCGCCGGTGGCGTGCCCCGCCCGGCACCCAACCCGTTCCGGGCCGCGGCACTGTTTCCCCTGTTGTACGATCCAGCCCGCTGACTATGTCGACACATCGCTCATTGTCTCCGGTTCAGGCTCGGCGCATTGCCCTGCACGCGCAGGGTTTCGGATCCAAAGACCGAACGACGCCCGTCAATCGGGGCCATCTGCGGCGAATCGTGCGACGGCTGCACCTTTTGCAGCTCGACTCGGTGCCCGTCATCATGCGCACGCAGTACATGCCTGCGTACAGCCGCCTGGGCGCCTATGACCCTGCGCTGCTCGACAGCATTGCGTACCGCAAGGACGAATGGTTCGAGGCATTCGTACACGAAGCATCGCTGGTTCCTGTCGAAGACGAACCGCTCTTCCGATTCATGAAAGATCGTGCTCGCAGCGGCCAGACGTGGGCCGGGTTGGTCAAACTCGCCGAGACCGAGGCTGTGTACATCGCTGATGTGCTCCAAGAGGTCGCCGACCGGGGGCCGCTCAAAGCGAACCAGCTCAGCGAACCACGCCCGCGCGAGGGCGAGTGGTGGGGTTCGCGCTCGGTCGGAACCGTGGCACTCGACTATCTCTTTCGGATTGGCGCCGTTGGTGTGCGACGGGTCGGCAACTTCGAGAAAGAGTTCGACCTGATCGAGCGCATC
>JBDNHG010000247.1:0-6909 GCA_041688925.1 Acidimicrobiales bacterium
AGGCCAGCCACGCGGATCGAAATCCGTGAGGGCAGCTGGTTCGACGCGCTGCCGATCGAACGAAAGGGCTCCTTTGACGTCATCGTGTCGAACCCTCCCTATGTCGGCGGCCACGAGGTACTGCCGAACGTCGTGGCCGAGTGGGAGCCGACCAATGCACTGTTTGCCGGGCCGACGGGCCTCGAGCATGCTGAACTACTGATCCCCGGCGCCACGGCTTGGTTACGAAGTGGGGGAGCGTTGGTGCTCGAGCTTGGCGAGACCCAGCTCGACGCCGCTCGTGAACTCGCCGTGCATCACGGCTATGTCGACGTAGCCGTGCACCGCGATCTCGCCGGCCGCGACCGAGCACTCGTCGCTCGGCAACCATGAAACCTGACGCAGCCGGCCTCGCCGCTGCGATCGAAGCAATTCAGGCCGGTGAACCAATCGTCGTGCCGACCGACACGGTGTACGGGCTAGCGGTTCGCGCCGGCGACGCAGCAGCACTCGACCGAGTCTTTGCCCTCAAGCGCCGCCCGCTCGAACGCTCGATTGCTGTGCTCGTCGGCGACGTCGATCAGGCCATCGAGTTCGCCACGCTGAACAAGTACGAACGACGCGTGGCCGAGCGGTGCTGGCCGGGGGCGCTCACCCTGGTGCTCAACCGGTTGCACACCGCCGACGCTTCGATCGGGCGCGACGACGGCACCGTTGGCGTCCGCTGCCCCGACAACTCGTTCGTTCGCATGCTCGCGTTTGCGGTAGGTCCGCTGGCGACGACCAGCGCAAACCTCAGCGGGGAGCCCACGCCGGTTGATGCCGCGTCGGCTGCCGCAGCACTCGACGGCACCGTTGCGGTAACGATCGACGGAGGACCCTGCGAAGGGACCGCGTCGACCGTTGCCCGGGTCGACATCGACGGCGACATCCTGGTGCTGCGCCAGGGCGGCTACAGCCAGAGCGATCTTCAGTCGATCGTTCGTCGATCCAGCTAGCAGACGACCGCCCCATGGGCCCATGCTGGTGCGCAATGGTTTGAGGCAATCGGGTCCCATCGGGAGACAGTGCCACACCGAGCGCTTCTCGGCCACGAGATTTGGTGCCAGAATCGGGTGATGCACGTCATTGTCATCGGTTCCGGGATCGTGGGCGCGGCTGCCACGTACCATTTGGCAATAGCTGACGCCGATGTCGACGTCACGATCATCGACCACGGCCATGACGGTAAGGCAACACTGGCGGGCGCCGGAATCATCTGCCCATGGGCAAGTTCGATGGATGACGGCCCGTTCTTCGACCTCTATGCCGCAGGAGCGCAATACTACGAGGGGCTGATCACAGGCCTTGCTGCACTCGGGCAGTCTGCTGTCGGGTATCGCCGGGCCGGAGCGCTGGTGGTCTCCGAGGACCGTGACGAACTGGACGCTGCGCAGGCTCGGATCGAGCGCCGAGCCAACAACCGACCCGAGGTCGGCCATGTCGAGCGGGTCACATCCGAACAGGCCCACCTCCTCTTCCCGCCGCTGCGGGCTGATCTCGACGCCATCTATATAGCGGGTGGGGCCCGGGTCGATGGTCGGCTGATTGCGCAAGGCATGCTCGACGCGGCGTCAGCTCATCGCGTGCGGCTGAACAAGGGCCTGGTCGAGATCGTGGTTGATCACGACCGTGTTGTCGGCGTCAAAGGAGCGAACGGCGTCATCGAAGCAGATGCGGTCGTTGTTGCCGCTGGGGCATGGGCGGCTGATCTGCTCGCTCCGCTGGGCGTGTCGCTCGACGTCGAGCCTCAGAAGGGTCAGATCGTTCATCTTGATCTCGGCGGGGTCGCCACAGGATCATGGCCGTCGCTGCTTCCTATCGGCCCGCACTATCTGGTCGCCTTTGACGATTCTCGTGTGGTCGTCGGGGCCACTCACGAGATCGGCTCGGGCTTCGACACCCGTGTCACAGCTGCGGGCCAGGTCGAGGTACTCAACGCCGCATTAGCCATTGCCCCCGGTTTGGCCAACGCTCGCGTGATCGAGACAAGGGTCGGTCTACGACCGACCGCACGTTCGGTGCCGACAATCGGGCCGGTGCCACGTATCGACGGACTATTCGTGGGAACCGGTTTGGGCGCCGCTGGACTCACCATTGGGCCGTTGACCGGCCGACTGTTGTCCGACATGGTTCTCGATCGACCAGCGTTGATCGATTGTCGACCTTTCGCCGTCGCCTGAGCACTGTCTATCACCCAGTATCGCAAACGGCCGCCGACGCGATCAGTGCCCGCATATACGCCAAGAACAACCGGTAGTGGAGTCGCGACTAGCCTTTCATCGGCCCAGAATTCGGGAAATGAGGGAATATGGCCAGAAATTGCGGTGTTAATTTGCTCGAAATGTGGCGTCGGGCACGACTTTGTGGATAGATTCACAAATGTCGAAGCGGGTGAGTAGGGGTCTTCGCACCCCACACACGCGTACTCGCTGAGACTCGTAGCCGCTTCCACCCAGAGGTCCAAGTGACACACCCGCCCGAGCGCGAGATCGGACGAGAGCTGACTGGTGCATTGCACCACAGCACTGGTTCGTATGAACTCGTCGTCGCTGCACTCGCAGCGGCCGCTTTGGGTTTCTGGATCGACACCGTGCTCGGTATCAGGCCGGTGCTGACCCTGGTCTTCGCCATGGCCGGCTTCGTCGGTGCGGGTTACAGCATCTACCTGCGGTACCAAGATCAGATGGCCGTTGCCGACGCCGATCGCACCGCCCGCCGCACCGCCCCCAAAGCCGGAGACGTCGCATGAGCAAGGTCAACGATTCGAGCAAATTCGGCGTTGAGATCAACGAAGTGAACCCGCTGCTGAGCCGGTTCGAGGGCTCGTCGCCGGTCATGCAGATCGTGCTCGACATGCTCAAGCGTGGCCTCTTCATCGCCCCCGTCATGATCGGTATTGGCTTCCTCATCTGGGGTTCGATCGGCGCAACATCGGTTGCCTTCGGCCTCGGCCTGATCTTCGTCAACTTCTTTCTTTCGGCCTGGATCATCCAGGTCACCGCTCGCATCTCGTTCGCCGCACTTGCCGGCGGCTCGATGTTCGGCTTCCTGATTCGGCTCGGCATCGTCACTGTTGCGGTGCTGCTGGTCAAGGACGCCGGCTGGATCGATTTGGTTGCGCTGGGCGTAACCATCATCATCACTCATCTGGGGCTGCTCTTTTGGGAGCTCCGCTACATCTCTGGAAGCCTTGCCTACCCGGGTCTCAAGCCTGGCACTGGTAAGTCCGACAACTCTACGAAGGAGTCCGTGTCATCGTGATGAACGCGCTCATTGCATTCACCGAAGCCGGCGGCGAATCCGCCGAAGAAGTCAAGTCGGCTGTTCCGTTTCCGCCGCCTCGCAACCTGGTCGAGTGGGCACCAATCTTTGGTGAAGACACCTCGTTCGAGTTCAACAAAATCGCCGTTATCGCCGCCCTCTCCTTCCTCATCCCGGCGGTCATCTTCCTGATGGCCCGAGGTGGCTCAGCCGATCACCCCTCGAAGATGCGGGTGTTCGCCGAAGGCATCGTCAAGTTCGTCGAAGAACAGATCGCCAAGCCCGGTATCGGCCACGGCTACGAGCCATATGTACCGCTGCTGACCACGCTGTTCCTATTCATCGCCATCGGCAACTTGTTCGAGGTCATCCCGTTCTTCAACATGCCAATGAACGCTCGCATGGCCGGCCCACTAATCATGGCGCTCACCGCATGGGCGATGTTCATCGCTGTCGGTGTCAAACATCACGGCTTCAAATACTTCAAAGACATCGTGTGGCCACCTAGTGTCAAGAACCCGTTCATGCGGGGATTCGTCGGCTTCATCGAGCTGTTCTCAACCTTCATTAATCGTCCGCTTAGCCATGCAATTCGTTTGTTTGCCAACATGCTCGCCGGTCATATTCTGCTGGTGACCTTCGGCGTGCTCACCATCGGCACGTTCGCCAAGCTCTTCGACGGCCTCACCGGATTCATCGTCCAACCGTTCGCTTTCCTCGGATCATTCATCGGCCTCATTGCCTTCACCGGCTTCGAGGTTGGCGTCAGCTTCATCCAAGGTTTCGTATTCGCAATTCTGGCTGCCGTGTACATCGGCAGCTCACTGCACCCAGCTCACTAGAGCTTCCAGTGACCAGAATCAATCCATTCTCGAACAGAGATTCATCCAAGGAGACATCCAAATGAGCACAACGTTGGCACTGTTGCAAACTGCCGCAGAGCAAAAGGCGAATGCCGCCGCATCGAGCGCCGGCTTTGCATACGGCCTGGCTGCAATCGGCCCAGGCATCGGCATTGGCTACCTCGTTGGCCAAGCCGAACAGGCAATGGCCCGTCAGCCAGAGTCGGCTGGTCAGGTACAGACCACGATGTTCCTCGGCATCGCGTTCACCGAGGCACTTGCCCTCATCGGCTTCGTCGTCTTCATCCTTCTCAAGTTTGTCTGATCGTCCCCCCGCTCTGTTCACACAGACGATGGGACATCACGACACGACGCATCGAGGAGGTGTTACGTGACGCTATCTATAGAACCTGTACTCGGTCTGCTGTTATTTGCAGAAGAGGCCGCTGAAGACGAGGGAACCTTTAACCCGATTCTTCCAACGCTGCCCGAGATGATCTGGTCAGGTCTGTTCTTCTTTGGCCTCTGGGCGCTCATGAAGTTCGTGCTGCTGCCACCGATCATCGAAGGCCGCAATCAACGCGAAGCACGGGTGAAAACCGGACAAGACTCTGTCTCCGACTCCGAGTCCGAACTCGCTCAGATCATGGCTGCACACGAAGAACGGATCTCTGCTGCAAAGGCCGAGGCCGCCGCAGTGGTTGACGCCGTTCGTGTCGAGGCCGATGCTGAACGGGCCAAGGCAGTTGCCGATGTCGAGGGCACGATCACCCAGCTCCGGACGAAAACCCAGGGCGAGATCGACTCGGCTCGCACGGTCGCACTTGCGGGCGCCAAAGGTGCTGTTGCACAGCTCGCTGTCGGCGCAGCTAGCAAGGTGCTTGGTCGCAACGTCGATTTGAGCGCGAACCGGGGCGTCATCGACGCCTACCTGGACGGAGGGAACTAGTCATGCTTACCCAACTTCAGGTCATTGCAGCCGAAGGACCCAACGGTCGGTTCATACCGAGCGACCCCAAAGAGCTGTGGTGGGCGATTGCGGCATTTGCCGTCATCTTCTACTTCATAGCAACCAAGGGTTTCCCGCTGATCGGCAAGGCACTCACCGAAGGCCAAGATGCCGCAGTTGCCGACGCAACCGCAGCCGAGGCCGCCATAGCCGCATCGCGAGCCAAGATCGCCGAGGCGACCGCCCAGCTGGGCGACGTCAACGCTGAATCTGACCGCATCATGGCCGACGCCCAAGAAACTGCAAAGCAGCTGCGGGTCGACTCGACCAGCCGCACACAGCAACTCGTCAACGACATGTGGGCCAAAGCCCAGTCCGATGTCGAGTCCATGAAGACGCAAGCGACTGCCGACGTTCAGGCAGAGGTCGCCTCACAAGCGGTCGGTGCAGCCGAACGAGTCGTGCGAGCAAGTCTCGACGATGCCGGTCAAGCGGCCCTCGTCGACAACTACATCAGCCGTCTGGGAGTATCATGACCGACCGCATCAACGGCTACGCCGACGCAATGTTGGCCATCGCCCAAGCCGAAGGCGACGTCAAAGGCATCAGCGATGAACTGTTCGCTGTTGGCCGTGCGGTCGACACGAACGAAGACTTGCGCAGCGCAGTCAGCGACTCACGGCTTCCGGCCGCTCGCAAGATCCAGATCATGGACGACTTGCTCGACGGCAAGGCTCGAGCCGCCACCAAGGGCCTCGTGTCCATGGTTGTCGGTGCCGGCCGCGGCGCCGATCTCGGCAAGATTGCTGCAGTGCTCGCCGAACGGGCGGCCACATCATCTGGCAAGCAGGTGGCGACGGTTCGTTCCGCCGTTGCTCTGTCCGCTGAACAGCAAGGTCGACTTGCAACTGCGCTCGCAGCCAAGCTCGGCACCGAAGTCGACATAAAAGTTATTCAGGATCCGTCTGTCGTTGGTGGTCTGATCACCACCGTCGGCGACACCGTTATCGATGGAAGCGTGCGCACGCGTTTGAACCGCCTGCGCGAGTCGCTCTAGCCCAGCCGAGAGACACAGGAGACCACCATGTCTGATCTCACGATCGACACCAGCGCCATTACTGCGACGCTCACCAAAAATCTCGAAGGGTTCGAGCCCTCGCTCGAAGCCAGCCAGGTTGGCCACATCATCGAGGTCGGCGACGGCATCGCCCGGGTGTCCGGACTGCCGAATGCTGCCGTCAACGAGATGCTCGAATTCGAGAATGGCTCGATCGGCTTGGCATTGAACCTTGACGAAGCCAGCATCGGTGCCGTTGTGCTCGGTGAAGTCGACGAGATTCAAGAGGGCCAGACCGTTCGCTCGACCGGCGAGATTTTGTCGATGCCGGTCGGCGATGCACTGCTCGGCCGGGTCGTGAACGCACTGGGTACACCCATCGACGGCAAGGGCCCACTTGTTGGCGCTACGACCCGCCAGATGGAAGTCCAGGCGCCTGGCATCATGGGCCGCCAGCCCGTGCACGAGCCAATGCAGACCGGCATCAAGGCGATCGACTCGCTCATCCCGATCGGCCGTGGCCAGCGAGAACTGATCATTGGTGACCGCAAGACGGGCAAGACCACCATTGCGCTCGACACGATCATCAACCAGCGTGGCCTGGGTGTGAAGTGCATCTATGTCGCCATTGGCCAAAAGGCTTCGACGGTTGCCCAGAACGTGGCCGTGCTCGAAGAAGTCGGCGCTATGGACTACACCGTGGTCGTGGTTGCTCCGGCTTCTGACCCAGCACCGTTCAAGTACTTGGCGCCGTTCGCCGGCTCGGCCATTGGCCAGCA
>JBDNHG010000248.1:0-7055 GCA_041688925.1 Acidimicrobiales bacterium
AAGACAGGCGTCGAGGACTTCGCCACTCGCAAGGTCGGTGAGTTGTCGGGCGGCGAACGCAAACGGCTGGTTCTCGACCTGCTGCTCACCTCGGGCGCCGACGTGCTGCTGCTCGATGAGCCCGACAACTATCTCGACATCCCCACCCGCGTCTGGCTCGAAGAGCAGATCATTGCCTGCCCGAGCACCATCTTGATGGTCAGCCACGATCGGTCACTCCTCGAGCGGGTGGCGACCAAGATCGTGGTGCTCGAAGGTTCGGCGTGCTGGGTGCACGGCGGCACCTATGCCACCTTCCCCGAGGCGCGCGAGAAACGTCAGGCCCAACTCGGCGATGCCGTCAAACGATGGGACGCAGAGGAACGCCGCCTCTTCAAGCACATGAAGGTTATGAAGGCACGTGCAGCCTCCAACTTCAAGAACGCCACCAAGGCAAACGCGGCCGAGACCCGGTGGGAGAAGTTCGTGGCCAAGGGGCCACCCCCTCCCCCGGTGCCCGACCAGCAGATCAAGGTCGGCCTGCGCGGCGCCGACTCGGCTCGCCGGGTGGTCAACATGGTCGCTGTATCAATTGCTGATCTGTTCTTCCCGTTCAGCGACGAGGTTCACTTCGGCGAGCGGGTCGGATTGATCGGTCCGAATGGCACCGGCAAGACCCATCTGCTGCGGGCTCTCGCCGGCGAGCTCGAACCCGACGAAGGCACGATCAGCCTCGGCCCTCGCACCTCGATCGGCACGTTCACACAGATCAACGACCGACCCGACTTCCTCGGGCGAGAGGCGGTCGAGATCATCCGCGACCGGGTCACCGAGGAAGAAAAGGCGATGAAGGCGCTTGGCCGGTACGGCCTCGCCACCCACGCCCGCCAAGAATTTGAGACACTCTCCGGCGGCCAGAAGGCTCGCCTCGAAATCTTGTGTCTCGAGCTCGAAGGTCACAATGTGTTGCTGCTCGACGAGCCCACAGACAACCTCGACATCGAATCGTCCGAGGCGCTGGAACAGGCAATCGACAGCTTTGTCGGCACCGTGATCGCTGTCAGCCACGACCGCACCTTCCTCGCGCAGCTCGACCGATTCGTCATGATCAACGACGACGGCGCGGTGTACTCACTTCCCGGCTACGACACCGCCATGCAAGCCCTCGCTGATCCCGCTGCCATCGGCAACGTCAAACTCGCCAAGGAACTCACCCACATCTAGCGAGGGCTCATGCAGTCAGTTGCTTCGCAAGAACCAATCGGTTGCCACAGCGAGGAGAATCTTCAGCTGACGTGACACGGCGGTCAGCCTCCCGACCCAGCGTTCCACGATACGGAGCGACATGCGGCGCCGCTAGGTTGGGTGGGTGGCTGGCGTGCAATCGATTGAACGGGCATTTTCGATTCTGCGAGCGCTGGCAGCGCGTCCGAGCGGAGTGACCGATCTGGCCGCACGAGTCGACCTGCCGAAGTCGACGGTCGCTCGGCTGCTCAATGCGCTCGAAACCGAGCGGGCAATCGAACAGCCCGAACCCGGTGGAGAATATCGGCTCGGCCAGGCCATCGAAGAGATCGCCGGTGGCTCAACGCAAGGCCGCAGCCTGATCGCCGCCGCCCAACCCCATTTGGCCGATCTGAGTGCACGGACCCACGAAGCAAGCGGGCTCGACATCCTCGAACACGGCCAGGTGCAGTTCATCGATCTCGTGCAGTCTGAGCAAGATGTGCAAGTACGTGACTGGACCGGCGAGGCAGGCCCGCCGCACGCACTTTCCGCTGGAATCGTGATCCTGGCGCATCTCCCCGCTGAGGTGATCGACCACTACTTGGCGGGCGAACTCGAACCAATGACGCAACACACGCTGCGCACGGCCGACGAGTTCCGCGAGCGGCTCTTGCAGGCCCGTTCGGCGGGATACGCTTGGATCTATGAAGAGTTCGCCGAGGGCATCAACTCGGTCGCAGCGCCGGTCTTTGGCCCCGATGGTGTCGTGGCGGCGCTGCGTGTCCACGGACCGACCTACCGCTTTCCGAACCCTGACCACAGCCATGACATCGGCGTGATGGTCGCCGATGCGGCGGTGCGACTGAGCGACCAACTACAGGAGTTTCAGCAATGACGCCCGACGAGCTGCGCGCCGCAGTCATGGCCGGAACCATCGACACCGTCGTCGTCGGCTTCACCGACCACTATGGCCGGCTGCTCGGCAAACGTTTTGACGCCGGCTTCTTTCTCGATTCGGGGCTGACCGATGGCACCCATGCATGTGACTATCTACTGACGGTCGACATGGACATGGAACCCGTCGAGGGCTATACGTTCTCGAACTGGAACAGCGGTTACGGCGACTTCCACCTTGTGCCCGACCCAGCGACCCTGCGGCCGGCGGCGTGGGCCGACCGCACCGCTCTGATCTTGTGCGACGTCGAAGCGAACGACTCGCACGAACTCATCGAGGTTGCTCCTCGCTCGGTGTTGCGCCGCCAGATCGAACGACTGACCGTCGCCGGGATCACCGCCGCCACAGCCTCAGAGCTCGAGTTCTTCTTGTATCGCGACAGCTATCGCAGCGCCCACGACAAGGGTTTCACCAACCTCGACGCCGCCGGCTGGTACGTCGAGGACTACCACCTGGTTCAAGGTGCCCGAGTCGAAGACTATGTCGGAGCGGCCCGCCGTGCGTTGGCGGCCTCAGAGATCCCCGTCGAGAACTCGAAGGGCGAGGCCGCAATCGGCCAGCACGAGCTCAATGTTCGCTACGCCGATGTGCTGACGATGGCCGACCGACATGTCGCCATGAAGCAGGGCATGAAGGAACTCGCCGACAAGCTCGGTGTGAGCGTGTCATTCATGGCCAAGCCGCACACCGACCAGCCTGGAAGCAGCTGCCATCTACACCTGTCATTGTGGCAGAACGATCGCAACATCTTTACTGGCGACGACGGCGAACCGACCGATGTCTTTCGCTGGTTTCTCGGCGGATGGATGCGCCACACGCCTGACCTAATGCCGTGTTATGCGCCCACGATCAACTCATACAAGCGCTATCAAAGCCAGTCATGGGCACCGACTCGCATCGCGTGGTCACACGACAATCGCACCGCGCCGTTCCGCATCGTGGGCACCGGCCAGAGTCGCCGCATCGAATGCCGCCTGCCCGGCGCCGACGCCAATCCGTACCTTGCGTTCGCGGCGGCCATCGCCAGCGGCCTCGACGGCATCGAGAACAAGATCGAACCACCAGCCGAGCTTGTCGGCGATGCGTACCAGAGCGATGCCGCCGAGATCGAGACATCGCTTGCCGCAGCCAGTCGGCGCTTCAGCGGAAGCGCCGAAGCCCGGCGACTGCTCGGCGATGTGGTCGTCGATCACTACGCCCACTTCTTCGACGCCGAAGTCGGCGCCTATGACCGAGCCGTCACCGACTGGGAACGCCGCCGCTATTTCGAACAGATCTAGGGAAGTCCGCCTTTCGGCTCGTTCCTCGCCCAAACGCTGCGCGAGCTAAACAGTCAACCCTCCCGGGGACTTTTCTAGTCGCTGGAAGTCCGCCTTTCGGCTCGTTCCTCGCCCAAACGCTGCACGAGCTAAACAGTCAACCCTCCCGGGGACTTTTCTAGTCGCGGTAGCCCACCCGTCCAACGAGGGGGTGACACGGCTTTGGGGGGAAGCGGCTCTACTATCTCGGGCGATGAGCTTTGTTCGGACGCTTGGCGGCCTACTCGCCGTGGCGTTGCTCTTCTCGGCCTGTTCGGCCGATGATCCGATCGAAGCGACCCTGCCGCCAGAAACAACTGTGCTGCCAGGAACCAGCCTGCCGTTCGATGACGTGCTGATCGAATTGTTCGGCACGACAGACACCAAGGCCTATCTGGTCGACACCGAACAACGTGCCGCCGACCTCGTCGTGCAGTGCATGGAAGAAGCCGGATTCGACTTTGGAATCCGAGCCGTCCCGGCGACGTTGGAACCACCTGATCCAACGAGTCTCGAAGCAGCCCAAGAGCAAGGTTTTGGCATCATTGCCGGCTACCGCTACCAGGTGAGCCAGACCGACTTTGCTGCGCTGCAAGGACAAGACCCCAACCTCGCGTATCTCTCGACATTACCGTCGTCAGAGATCGATCGATTCTTCTTGACCCTCGACGGCGCCGAAGCCGAGCCCGGACAACGCCAGGTGGGTGGCTGCAACGTGACAGCCAACGACGAGGCGTACGCCGACTGGAATCGGTTCTTCGATGCGCTGCCAAACTACACCGTGCTGGGCGAAGAACGCGATACCCATCCCGACTGGGTCGCAGCCCGCGGCGACTGGCGCGACTGCATGCTCGATCGAGGATTCGACTACGCCGAACCCGACGCGCTTCGCACCGATGTGATCTCACAAATGCGTGCCACCGTCAACGAGGTATACCCCGGCGGCCAGGTGCCCGTGGTTCGCGCCGCTGACGGGTTTCTCGTCGACCCGACTCTCGACGCACTGCTCGATGAACTCGTGCAGTTCGAGCGCGAAGCGGCTGTCGCAAACGTCGAATGCACCCAGCCAATCGCCGATCGATTCGACGCTGCCGAACGGTTGGTTCAGCAGGAGTACATCGAACGTCACAGCCAGACAATCGACGCGCTGCTAGCGGCATCGAAGTAGTCCGTGGCGAGCCTGCCGGCAGACGATTCGCGTCGAAGCAACAGGCTTCCTGTCACGGTCATTCGCAGCGCACAACGGAAGAAAACCAGCGCTGCTCGCATCGTGAACGGAACGATTGAGGTGCGTATCCCATCGTGGATGACCCCAGAGCAAGAGACTGAAGCCGTCGAATCGCTGGTTGCTCGTATCGAGAAGCGACGGTCTATCAGCGAGAGTCCTGTCGACCTGATGGCACGAGCCCGCAAACTCGCGCTTGTCTACAAGCTGCCTGTCCCGCAAGAGATCAGATGGGTGACCAACCAGAACACGTTGTGGGGTTCATGCACATTCGGCGATGGCGTGGTGCGCATCTCGTCGAGACTCACCGCAGTGCCCGATTGGGTGCTCGATTACGTGATCCTGCACGAGATCACCCATCTGGTCGAATCGGGCCACGGGCCCGAGTTCAATCGCTTGATGGGCCGTTATCCCAAGCTCGAACGAGCCGAGGGTTTCCTCGACGCCATGGCACTCGGCCTCAGCCGATTGTGACCTCACCGCCCTTGTCGCTACTGCCCTCTAACGCAGAGCCCTTGTACACGCTCAGGCCGATGGCACCCAGCAAAATGGCGATGAGCGCAGCGAGCGATAGATAGCTGTTCACGTGATACCAGGGTGATACCACGAGCTTGACTCCCACGCTGAGAAGGATGGCCCCCAGCGCGTGTGACAGGTAGTAGAAACGCTCTCGGGCGTCGGCGAGCAGGAAGTACATGGCGCGCAGGCCAGCAATGGCGAAGGCGTTGGCGGCCAGGATGATGAAGGGGTCGTTCGCGACACCAAATGATGCCGGAACCGAATCGATGGCAAAGAAGATATCGGTTGTTTCGATGACCAGAAGCGCCGTCAGAAGCGGGGTAGCCATGCGCACGCCGTCAACTTTCGTGAAGAACTTCTGGCCGTCGTAGTCGTCGGAAACAGGCAGTACGCGTCGCAGCAGCGCCGCGCCTATCCCGGGTGTCGACTCGGGTTCGTTGTCATCGTGGCGGATGATCCGAATGCCAGAACCGATCAGAGCGACACCGAAAAGCGCCAGAACCCAACTGAACCGTGTCACGAGGGCTGCACCGGCAAAAATAAACAAGGCTCGCAGCGCAAGCGCGCCGAAGATGCCCCAGAAGAGCACCCGGTGCTGGTATTTCGCAGGCACCTTCATCGACGAGAACAGCAGCGCCCATACGAAGACGTTGTCGACGCTGAGCGACTTCTCGGTCAGATAGACGCCGACATATTCGGTTGCCGCGACCGTGCTGAACTCATGAACGAAGTACAGCGAGAACGCCAAACCACATGCCACCCAGATCGACGACTCAATGGCGGCTTCGCGAAAGGTCGGTTGATGTGGCTCTCGGTGACGCCAGAGATCAACGCCGAGCAATGCCACGATGACGAATGCCAGTACTAGCCAGGCCGAAACCGGAACGTCAAGGTCCTGGTAGATGCTCGTGTCTGGCTCACTAGTGAGCCGCAAGTTCGTTGCGCCAACAAGGGCTCGATCGAGCGCCACGTGTCACGCGATCTGGGTCAGGGCGATTTGTGGAGGATAGATCCCATAACGCGAGGCTCAACTGGTTCGAAACCATCGGGCCAGCGCACACCTTTGGTCGAGACGGCACCGCGTACCGCTGCCGGGGTCAGGCCGGTGACGTCAGAGAAGTCGCATTCGGTGAGGTCGGCGTTGTGGAACGTCGCGTCGAGCAGTCGCGCCTGCCCAAAGGTGGCACAGCCAAGCTGCGCTCCGTCGAGGTCAGCCCAAGACAGGTCAGCGCCATCGAGCTGTGCGTTGTTGAGCACCGCGTTTCTCAGGTCGACACCCTGCAGATGCGCCATGCGCAGGTCTGCGCTTGACAGATCCAAGCCACAGAGGACGGCACGATTTGCCTCTTTGGGTTCTTGGCCGAGACTTCCATCGTCGTTGGTCGGCTGTGGACGTCGCAGTTCGACAATGAGCTGTTGTTGCGCAAAGGCGCGCTGGTTCCGTCGCTGACCCCACAAAGTCTTCATAGTTCGACGGGTACGTCCCTGAGTTCACCCCATAGATCGGGCAATCGTCTATAGGTGTCGCCATGGAGTCTGCCGAGCGTGGTCAGCACCTCGTCTCGCGCACCATGTTCGGTGGCATATTGCAGAAGATCTTCGTAGCCGATGGAAGAACCATCGAAGAGACCCTCAACCTGATCAGCGATTTCGATGCGAGTGACAACAGTCATTAAAGCCACAATATGCCGATCTTATGATATGTGCAATGAGATAGATGCCACAGATGTTTCTATCGGAGCAGAATCGGCTTGCTGACCCCCAAAACAGCGGGTCTGGAGGACGCTGCTGTTCTTGGCGATCTGACAATCTGCTAATATTGGCGAACGCTGAGTGGGTGTCCGGAATGTCA
>JBDNHG010000249.1:0-11392 GCA_041688925.1 Acidimicrobiales bacterium
CTGCCGCCACCATGCCTGTCGGCGATGGTCCGTCGATCATTGCTTCACCGCCGAATCCAGCAGACGTCAAAGAGACGGTTGTCATGAGCGCAGCCGACATCGCACTATCGGCAAGCATTGGCGACTCGGCCGCTGCGAGTTCGACGCCACAGCCGGTCTATGACGATGCACTTGGCGCATGGGTCGTCGATGACCCAGCACGCGGACGCCTCCGTCACGACCCGGCAACCGATACCTGGAATCCAATCCAGTAAGGCCAAGCAGGTCTGTCAGGCCATCAGCGGTTCGAGTACCGCCCACATCTCGCGGTACAGGTCGGTCGTCTCGCTGACCGCGCCCGTGGCCAACAGCGCTTCGACGTCTCGCTCGGTGAGTTCGTCGCGCGCTGCTGCCAGGATGGCTGACCGTTGGCCCGCGGAGAAGGCAGACCGATTGCCTGCTGCACACGCGCCCAATGCTCGCACCGCGAGCGCAGAGGCTCCGTGGTGCTGCACTGCCCGAGCGAGTGCTTGCCCCAGTTTGTTGAAGTCGCCGCGCAGGTGGGGTCCAGCGAGCTGGATTGCCACGAGATGCTCGCTGGCCGGCATGCCCGCCTGGATAGATGCCTCGGTGTACATCGATATCAATCCGTTGGACATGATCGATGCATGTCCGAGCTCAGCAAGATCATCAAGGAATGGTCGAGCGATCTCGGCGCCGAGCGCTGGCTTGCCAAGGCGTAGGCCACCAAGACATGCCATCGAGGCAGCCGCCACCGTCAGTCGCTTCATGCCCACATGCTGTGCAGCTTCGACCGCTGCTTGCACGAGCGAGAGATCGTCGGGAAGATCGTGTCCGTAGAACCGACCGAGGCCGCTTGCTACGAGCAGTCGGGCACCCTCGGCGCTTAGTTTCTCGGCCGCGGCCCGCTCGATGATCTGATCGGTGAACGCGATATCGGGGCCGACATCGAGGGCGGTCGCAATGAGCAGAACAGCGAGCTGCACGGCGCCGGGCTCGTCAACGGTCAGGCCATTGGCCAGTTCGGTCGCTAGTTCGAGGCGAGTATCGGTGCTACCCGAGGTAGCCCGTCGAAGGAGTTCCATAGCCTTGAGCCGGCGACCATGTCGATGGGTTGTGGCGACTCCCGCATCAACGACCGGCCCGACGAGCGCCACGAGCGTGTGCGACGCGTACCCGAGGTCCTCGAGCTGCAGCACCAGGTCCCCCGCCCGCGATGGATCGTTGGAGTCGAGCAGCCGAGCGAGGGCGAGCCGGTAGTTGGGGCTCGACGCGACGAGTTCGGCCAGGCTCGCTGCCTCAGATGCCCCGAACGCACTGTCGACCAACTGCTGGCTCGAGCTGAAACACCACTCGATATGGCGGTCGACCGCCTCGGCAAACTCGTCGCTCTCGTGCAATCGATCTTCGCCGTATTGGCGCAGCGTTTCGAGTAGCCGGTATCTCGATCTGCCATCAACACTCTGCTGCGTCAGCAGCGAGCGGTCGACGAGATCAGCCAACAGATCGATCGCCGTGTGTTCTAGGTGTCGTGCGGCAGCTTCGGCAGCGGACAGGGGAAAATCGCCGGCGAATACCGAGATTCGACGGAAGAAGGTCTGCGCTTCGGCATCGAGCGATTCGTAGGACGAGTCGACTGCGGCTCGCAACGATTCGTGTCGACCAGCAACCGAGCCTCGCGGCCCACCTTTGAGCAACGCGAAGCGGTCTTCGAGACGATCGAGCAATTCGATTGGTGACAGGACACGGCTACTCGCCGCCGCAAGTTCGAGCGCAAGGGGAATACCATCGAGCTGCTCACAGATACTGCCGACCGCCGCCATGTCGGCCTCGGCCAACATCGCTCCAGAAGCGATAGCGCGGCTGACAAATAGGTCCTGAGCTTCTCCATCGGTGCGCATGGGCGCCACGGCAATCTGGCGCTCGCCCACCACGGCCAAGCGCACCCGACTCGTTGCCAGGATCTTGAGTCGTGCCGTCTGCGACAGCAACGTATCGACGACCGCCGTGAGTTCGCCGACCAGATGTTCACAATTGTCGAGCACCAGCAGCAGCTCATGACCCACCAGTTGCGCCGCGCATCCGTCGGCTGAGTCGACGTCGGGCAACCCGAAAACATTGGCGATAGTCCGCACGACGTCGACTGTTGATTCGCAATCGACGAGTTCGGCGACCCATGCACCGTCGACAAAAGCATCGAGCTGCTCGGCCGCAACCTGGTACGCCAATCGCGTCTTTCCGACCCCGCCGGGTCCGAGCAAGGTTACGAGTCGTGAACCAGCCATGGCCATGCCAATCTCGGCGATCTCGGTTTGGCGGCCCACAAATTCATTGGCAGGAAAGTGCAGGTTGGAGAGCGATCGATTGGGCGTGGCCGGCACCTGCTTGCGCCGACTGCCATCGTGACCTGCGCCGACAGGTACCGGGCTCAGCTCACCGCCAGAAATCTGGCGGTCGAGTTCGACGATCGCTGCTCCAGGATCGACACCGACCTCGTCGATCAGCAGAGTTCGATAGTCCTGAAACACTCGAAGCGCCTCGACTTGGCGGCCCGACAACACAAGCGCCTCCATCAACAATTCGTGCGGGTGATCGCGATATGGATGTTCGAGCAGATGGCGATGGATTTGATCGATCGCCGCATCGAAGCGCCCAGCGGTGATGTTTTCTTCGATCAGATCTTCGACAACCGCCGAACGCAACTCGGTCAGCCGGGCGACCTCGGCGATGGCCCATGGTTCATCGCTGAACTCGGCGAGCGCGGGCTGAGCGAATAGGTCGAGCGCTTCTTCTCGCAGCGCTTGCGCCTGATCGCCAGTCTCGGTTTTAGCAGATGCAACCAGCGCATGGAACCGCTGCACGTCGGTTTCAGCCCGCAGCGCATAACCCTGCGTCTCGGTAGCCAGCGCCGCACCAAGCGCTTTACGCAGACGCGAGATCGTTGTTCGTACCGCTCCAGGAGTGAGTTCGAACAGGTCACAGATCGTCGCAGCCGCCACCGCCCGGCCAGAACGCAAAGCCAACAACGCAAGCAGTTTGCGTTGGCCCTCGGACGGTGGATCAAAACGCGCGCCGTCGTCGAGCGTTGCAGTGACCGGTCCGAGCACCCTGATTAGCACTACTTCGACGTTAGTCGCTCACGTCACGCCATCTCGCAGGGTGTCCAAGAACTAGCGTGCTGCTACATGGTCTCCAGCAACAGCCCAGGAAATCACCGCACCGCGGCGCCCGACGACGTCGAGCAGTTCGCCCGCACCCGGGCACTGGCTGCGAATCGTGCCGTCTACGAATGGGACCGCTTGCCCGGTCTACCACCCTTTTGCAAGGGGCTGCCCGCCGTCGAACGAACACCACGCTTCGAGACCGAACGAGTGCTGTATGACCTCGCAACCAGCCTGGCCGAATCGCTGCTGGCGAAAAGAACCTTCGTGCAACGCCTGGCCCGCAAAGGCCATGAAATCGATGCATACGACTATCTGCGGCCCTACGGCAGGCCTCCGACCACCGCTACGGTCTGGCGCGACGATGCCGAATTCGCGCGGCAACGCCTGAACGGCGTCAACCCGTTGCAGATCGAACGCCTCGACGAATTGCCCGAGCATCTCAACGTCGACGACGAACGGGTCGCTCCGGTGCTCGGCGCCGATCTCAGCCTCGCACAGTTGCTCGACGAGGGTCGCCTGTTCGTGTGCGATTGGGAGCCTCTGATCGACGTGCCGGTCACGCTTGGCCGCTTCCTTCCCGCCCCCACGGCGCTGTTCTGGACCGACCACGACGGCACACTCATGCCACTCTCGGTGCAACTCGATCGAGAGTCAACGGTCCGCCACGACACCGGCAAAGAAGGCCCGCCCGTCGTATTCACGCCGGCCGACGATCCTTGGTTGTGGCTGCGCGCACGCGCGTATGTGCAATCGGCCGACGCTGCGTACCACGAGGCGGTTGTGCACCTGCTTCGCACTCATTTAGTGATGGAGACCATCTGGGTCGCCACAAATCGTGGACTGGCGCCACAACACCCGGTTTATCGGCTTCTTACTCCACACTTCGCGGGCACGGTGGCGATCAACTACAAGGCACGCAACGAGCTGATCGTGCCCGGCGGGCCGATCGACAGCGCAATATCGGTTGGCACCGACGGCGCCTACTGGCTGATCAATCAGGCACTGAAGACGTTCTCGTTCGCCGACCTCGACCCCATACGCGATCTCGAACGGCGCAAGGTCGACGACGTCGATGGCCTCGGCGGGTACCACTACCGAGACGACGCGGTCGAGTTGTGGTGGGCCATCAGCGACTTTGTCGAAGAAGTTCTCCGCTGCTTCTACCCCGACGACGCTGCCGTGGCCGCTGACCGAGAACTCGATGGCTGGGCGCACGAACTCATCGATCCCAACTGCGGAGCCCTACGCGACATCCCGCTCGTCGACGGCCGCTTCCAACGGTTCGAAGATCTGCACCACGTCGTGCGCCAGGCAATCTTCACCGTTACGGCCGAGCACTCTGCCGTCAACAATGGCCAGTACGACATCTTTGGCAGCATCCTGAATTCGCCCGGCGCGCTCTTCTTGCCTCATCCGACCACGCTTGCACCAAGCAGCGAGGGCGAGTTCACTTACGCGTTGCCGCCGTTCAAGGTGGCCGAGACGCAGATCGCCCTCGTGCACCTGCTTTCGGCGCCGACGACCGCCGATCTGGGTGTCTACCCCGCCGACTTCTTCCACGATCATCGCCCGGTTCGTGTAGCCATCGACCGATTCCGGGCCCGTCTCGATCAGCTCAGCCTCGCGATCGAGACCCGCAACAACGACCTCGCCATGCCCTATACCTATCTCGACCCAGCAACCGTTGCGGGTTCGATCCGCGTCTGAACCGCGCGTAACGCGTTTGGCTACGACTCGGTAGAACTCGCCACGGCTCGCGCCGTCTCGTCGATTGGGCGGGGTGACGGAGGTTCCGGCATCGGAGGAATCTGTTCCCATTCGGGATCGTCACGCGAGTCGATGAACTCGTCGGGCATGCCGCGGAGCCGGTACGACAACAATCGGGCTTTACCGGCCCACCTGCTTGCCATTCTGAGATTGTTCAACGAATGCGGGTCATCGATCGATGCGCCTCGTGGAACGGGCAGTGACTCGGGGTGGTTGCTCAGGTCGAACCAGGTCAGCATCGACTCGGTGTAGTCCAACGCTTCGTCAATGGTCACGGTTGCAACGTCGTGCCACGGTGTGACTTCTTCGAACCATTCGTATTCAGCGGTGGTCCACTGCGGTGCACGCCCCGGAGGCGGCTGGCGCACTTGAATCTGAAACCGGTAGTCGGCGGTTCCGGCGTCGTCGAGTCGAGCCCGGTATTCATCCTTGAGATAATTGCGGGTGCGCTGCTCGTCTGCGAACGGGTTCTGCAACCAGTTGTGGTCACGCCACCACTGCGGCAAGGCGCCTGAGTCGATGCCGGTCCAGTCCGAAACGGGGATGAGCCGGTAGCGACAGAAGTAGCGGGCGCCGGCTGAGTCGATGAACTCGTAACACGTCTGGCTGTTGTAGCTCAGCGCAGTGAACGAATCGGGGTTACGGCGACTGCTGTCGCCCCCGCCATAGAGCGAGTGCGGATACTTCTGCAGGTACGGCACGAAATGCTTGCCATGTTTCGCTGTCATCAAGCCGAAGTCGAAGAACGTTCGAGCACTCCAGAAGAGGCCAACACGACCGGTATTCATCAGCATGTCGAACGGTGCGTCGAAGCGTGAATCAGCGAGCTTGAGCGACGCGCTTCGCACCGTCATCTTGGCGTCGTCCTTGAAAAGCACCGACCCGTGTCGGATACGGCAGGGAAACTCGCGTCCGGGCGTGAAGAAGTCATGTGCCGGGAACGACGGGCTTTCGACGACCCTGAATGTGCCCCGGGCCGTGACACCGTTCTCGTGCGACATCCGCCGTCGTCGCACGAACGAGGCCGTCGTGACGATGAACGTCATGATCACGACGACAACGTTGAGCTGGAAGCGAAGCCATGCCCGGTGCAACGAATCGATCACAGCTGCAACTATGCCAGATCGACGATTGTCAGGGGTGATGCGTTGCTGTAACACGGGCAAGGCACTGTGAGATCTGCTGAGAAGCGCATTGCGAGGAACCACTTCCTCAGAAGAACTCGGTCCTGTCTGGCGTCCCTCGGAAAGGCCGACGACAGTCAGGACATTGGGCCCGGTCTGGCGACCGGGCCCACGGGTTTTTCCGATCACGTCGAGTTGGTGCAACGCCCTTGGACCGGTAAGAGTTATTGGATGGAATTCGACTTGGCCCAGACAGACGCACTTCTCTCGACGACCCGGGCGGTGCGCAAGCGGCTCGACTTCGACCGAGAAGTGCCCGATGACGTGTTGCTCGAGTGCCTCCAGCTGGCGGTACAAGCACCAACCGGTTCGAACCGCCAAGGCTGGCGTTGGTTGGTCGTGCGCGACACCGAAAAGAAAGAAGCGCTGGCCGAGATCTACCGCCGCGTCGGTGGCGAATATTTGGCCGCCGCTGCGCGAGACGCCGACCAGGGCAGCCAGACCGGTCGAGTCCTCGACTCGGCAAACTTCCTGGCCCAGAAGCTCGGCGAGGTTCCCGTCATGGTGATCCCGATGATCGTTGGTCGCCTCGACGATGGCACGACGAACTCGGCCGCTGGCCTGTTTGGTTCGATCATTCCTGCGATGTGGAGCTTCCAGCTGGCGCTTCGCAGCCGTGGTCTGGGCAGCTGCTACACGACGTTGCACCTCGCTGCTGAGGCCGAGGCCGCCGAACTGCTCGGTATCCCCGACCACATGAGCCAAGCCGGACTGTTGCCTGTCGCCTACACCAAGGGCACCGATTTCAAGTCCGCGAAGCGTCCACCGGTATCTGAGATCACCTATCTCGATACCTACAAGAACCCCATCGTCGGTTAATGCCCGCTGCCCCGGTCCAGTTCGACGTTGCCGTCATCGGACGCGGGCTGATCGGGGCTGCGGCCGCCCGCCATCTCGTCGAAGCTGGTCACCGCGTCGCCTTGGTCGGCAGCGGTGAGCTGGCCGACTATGCCGCGTCGAACGGGCCGTTTTCGAGCCACTATGACCAGGGTCGTATCACCTGTATTGGTTCGCCGAATTCGATCTGGTCAGAGCTTGCGGCACGCTCTATCGATCGCTACGGCGACATCGCCGCTCGATCTGGCATCTCGTTTCACGAACCGCGCGGAATGGCGCACGTCTCGAGTCATACCCAAGCGGCTCTCGACAATGCTGCTGCCCGAGGTGGCAACGCCCGTCGGGTCGAGCGTGATTGGCTGCGCGCTACGCCAGGCATCGCGATCAGACCGGACCATCCTGGCCACGTCTTTTACGAAGGTCCGCCCGCTGGCGTAATCAATCCCCGCAGATTGGTCGCTGCGCAGACTGCCCTCGCCCTTGCAGGCGGTGCAACCCTGGTCGATTCGCCGGCATCCGCCATTTCGCGGCACACGAACGGCTTCCATGTCGCTTGCGGGTCGACCATCAACGCCGACAAGATTCTTTTGGCAACCGGCGCGTACGGTGCCGAACTGGTTGGGGTCAAGCTGGTGGTGCAACGCAGGCTGCGCACCATCGTGCTTGCCGAGCTCGGGCCGGGTCGCAAGATCCCCGCCTTTGTCGATGATTCCCCCGAGCATCCTGAGCTCGACGAGATCTATTGGGTTCCGCCGGTGCCGTTCCCCGACGGACGCACGATGCTCAAGATCGGTGGCAACTCGCTGCCGATGATCATCGCAGAGTCTGACGCCGACATCCTGGCCTGGTTCCGTGCCGGCGGCTCTGAGCGTGAAGTCGCTCCGTTTCAGCAGACCATCCGTCCGTTGCTTCCGGACGCCAAGACCACGTCGTGGGCCCACAAGCCCTGCGTTGTCACCTACACCGATGCCGAGTTGCCCTATCTCGGTTTCGTCGACGCCGGTGTCGCCGTCGCTCTTGGGGCGAGTGGGTCAGGCGCAAAGTCCAGTGACGAAATCGGTCGCCTGGCGGCCACGTTGGTCAGCGATCCGGGTTGGAACGACCCAGTCCTCGAGCTCGGTTCGTTCGCGCCACAAATGGCGCTCTAGTGCATCCCCGGCCGTTTCAGGCTGACATTTTCTAGTTTGGGTTGGGGCTGGCCGCAGCCACGATCAGCTTGGCCAACGGCCACACGCCCGTCGAGGTGTTCGACAACGCCGCGTAGGTCACGCCGCTCGATCGGACGACACCCGACTGAAACGACACGCCGGCATCCATGCCTTCGAGCCAGACATGATCGGCTCGTTGATCGAGCCAAAAGCCGCGACCGTACGACGGCTTGTCGCCATTTGCGCTGACGATCACCGTCATGCGCTCAACGCTGTCTTGCGTCAGGATGTGGCCGGCGAAGAGTGCGTTCCACAGCCGGAACGCGTCATTGAGCGTGAGGTACACGCCGCCGTCGCCCGCACCGATGACCGGCAGGTGGAACACATTCGTTCGGCCGCTCTTCAGGTAGCCCAGCGCTGATTCGGCTGGGAGCTGGTCAGCGCGGAAGAACCCTGACCGCGACATCACCGCCGGCCGCAGCACGAGGTCGGCACACGCCTGATGAAACGATCCGGTGATCTGCTCGATGATGAGCGACAACATCACGTAGCCGCTGTTGTTGTAGGCGAACTGCTCGCCCGGCGCCGACCGTTGCGGGTGGCGGTTCAGCAGCGACCCGTAGTCGCCGGGCGATTGCAAGATGTGCGCGGACAAGGCCCCCAAGACGTGATCGTCGATATCACCAAGTGTCTCTTCGTCCAGGTAGTCGCCGACGCCGGACCGATGTGTGAGCAGGTGGTCGATCGTGACGGCCGGGTCGACCTGAGCCAGCCGGTCGCCGACCACTGAGCGCACCGTGGTATCGAGCGAGAGCGCTCCTGACTCGACGAGCTTCATGATCGTCAGTGCGGTCAGGCCCTTGGTTGCGCTGGCAACAGCAAATCGCGTGGTCACCTTGTTCGGTCGGGCGTTCGCTCGATCTGCGAACCCGCGGGCGAAGCCAACCACGAGGTGCCCGTCGCTCCAGACGCCGACAACACCCGAGAAGTCGTGGGCGACGGCGGCCTCTTCGAGCTGCGTCCTTAGGGCATCCATCGGCTCATCCTTCCACGTACTGTTGCCCTCATGGCTGGAGTAATGGCTCGTGTCACTCAGCGGTCGGTCAGAAGGCCTCGAGGTCTTCGCCGAGCACGAAACGTCCGAGCTGGTGGTGCACCCGGTCTTGGTGCACGTTGATGTGCAGCGGCATCGCTTGGAAGTCACGCCACCGACGCTCGAATGAGCGGCTCTCACGCAAGCCGTTTCCGCCTTGACATCGAAGCAGCAGTTGCATTGCCTCGTCGAGTTGGTTGATGCCCGATGTCGCCAGCGCCATCTGCCGCAAATAGTCGGCTTCGTCAGGTATCTGCCCGGCAGCGATGCGCTCGTCGACCTGCCGACACGCGGTCTCCATCGTTGCCGCCGCCGCAGCAACCAACGCCGCGGCACGTCCGATGTTTACCTGCACTGTTGGTCGGGTGACCATCTTCTTGCCCATGATCGACCTGCGGTCGCGGATTTCGGCTGTCGCCTCGTGCAGCGCGGCGCGAACCAACCCGATGCCCATCCAGCCGAGCCAGATGTCAGATAGCCCAACCCAGTCTTCGCGATAGCGGCAATCGACCACGGGAACCTCACGCAGCGCCGCCGCCCGATTGGCGCCAAACCACGGAACGCACCGACCCAGGGGCACCAAGACGTCGGTGTAGTGGATGTCGTCGGTCGCAGACGCTCGCACGCCGCTCCCATTCCAGGTTGGATCAATTTTCACGCCGTCATCGGCGATGGGCACAACAGCGAAACGAATGTCGAGCGGTTCGGCTCGTTCTCCGTCCTCGTCGACGACGATGAATGCAGCGCCAGCCCAGTCGGCGTACCGTCCGCCCGAACTGAACGCGCCACGGCCATTGAGCCGCACCGTGTCGCCTTCGACTACGCCGGTGACGCCCGAGCCTGCCCCGGCAGGGAAACACACCCATTCACCTCGGTCGACGATTCCGGTGAGCAGGTCGTGCTGGTCGGGGCCGAGACAACCGACGAACAGATGGAACACCGCAAGGTGATTCCACATCGTCCATGCAGTGCTGGTGCAGCTGGCCGCAATGGCTTCTAGTTCGCGGCCGATCTGCAGGATCGATGCTTCGACCCCACCGATGTTTCGGGTTGCGGCAAGCTTCATGACGTCACTTGCCTTGAGCGCAGCGATCAGATCAGCATCGACGCTTCTGCTGGCATCGGCCTGCTCGGCTTGGGCGGCAATGCGGGGAAGCAGCGGCGTGACGACCCGCTGGTTATGGTCCGCCAGGAACGCCTCCACTGGATCGTGCTTCACTGTCATGGCGTCACACTATTCGCCGTGCCCGACAGGACCGCAAGCCAACGGACGATCCGAGAATGTGCGCGGGCACCCTCGCTCGCGTCGGCGCACATGATCTACAACGATTGACGGCGGTCGAGCGGCACGGCGCTATGCCGGTGAGCATTCCGGGAACGCAGTCATAATCCGGGATACGCAGTCGTGTTTGGGGCCACAGCGTTAGGAACCACTGCGTTAGAAGAGTGCCACCGGGTTGACCGGTGAGCCGGTGCCACCTTCGATTCGTAGCGGGGCGACGGTGAACAGGAATGACCAGCGATTGTGGCGGGCGCAAGCATCGGCGAGGCGGTCGAGTCGCAGATTGTCGAGCAGGTGCACGCCCATGGCGACGATGACGCATTGGTGTATGGGCATGGCCCAGTCCAACGGATGCTGGCCCGGCAGCACGTCGCTGACTCCGTCGCTTCCGAGCACGGCAATCTCTCGGGCGTGCAGCCAGGGAATGCACTCGGGGTGCAGGCCAGCGAGGCCGTCGGCGAATGGATGCCACGGCCCGGTGTCAGCTCGGCGAGCATCACGGCCCGTGCCGACCAACAAGATGTCACCGGCACCGACCGTCACGCCTTGGGCGGCCTCGGCCGCTTCGAGATCGGCGATCATGACCGGCGTTCCCGGCTCGAGATGTGTCGTGTTCTTTAGCCGAGGAATGTCGAGGAGCACTCCCCTGCCGACGACGCCGTCCTTGGCACACATGATGCTGCCCCGACGAGCACCCGTGCTCTTGACCTCGGCTGCGCCAAAGCCGTTGTACATCTGCTCGTCGACGAACACATGACACAGCGCATCGATATGGCTCGTGGACATGCCGTGGAACTGCACGCCGACGAAGTCGCTGGCCGACTCCATGCCGAGCCCGGGGATCACGCAATCGTCGCCGCCGCGAACCATCATGTGCATCGCCGGATACGGCGTCTCGACATTCGGCCGCACCGGAA
>JBDNHG010000250.1:0-4794 GCA_041688925.1 Acidimicrobiales bacterium
CCTTCGCGGCGTCGGTCGAGCTCGCCAGCAGGTACTCGCCGAGCAAACAACCCAGCTCGTCACCGGTAAGCAAACGCCAGGCGTCCCCGTTCGGGATCGCGGCTGCGAGCCGGTCGGCATCTGGGTCGTTGGCTAGAGCGAGATCGACCTGTGCTGAAGACGCGGTGGAGAAGAGTCGACTCAAGACGCCTGGCTCTTCGGGATTGGGGAAAGCGGTGGTTGGGAAGTCGCCGTCGGGTTGGGCCTGTTCTTCGACCACGATTGGAGCTTCGAAACCGGCCTGCACGAATGCTCGGTTCAGCACGTCATAGCCGACGCCGTGCAGTGGGGTATAGGCGACGCGTGTTGAGCGACTTCCGTTCGGCTGGAGACGCGACATGATGCTGTCGACGTAGCGCTGGATCAGTTCGGTTCCGGCACGGGTGATGAGTTCGTCGTCTTCGTCGGCGAGGTCCTCTGACCGAACGAGTGACGTCATCTCGATCATCTGTGAGAGTTGATCGTCGTCAGGAGTAGTCATCAGGGCTCCGTTGGAGCCATAGACCTTGTATCCGTTGTCGGCTCGAGGGTTGTGGCTTGCGGTCACCATGACACCGGCATCGGCGTCGAGGTAGCGCACTGCGAACGCGAGCACAGGCGTTGGCCGCGGCTGGTCGATCAGGGTCGTGCGCAATCCCAAGGCGGCGAGAACTCGGGCGGTGTCGAGCGCGAACTGGTCGCTTTGGTGTCGGGCGTCATAGCCAATAACGATGTGGTCGCCGCCTTTGCCTTTCACGAACCTGCCGAGAGCGCTTGCCACAGTACGCACAATCACTCGATTCATGGCGCCTGGACCAGGCCCGAGGCGGCCTCGCAGTCCTGCGGTACCAAAGGTGAGTGGCGAGCCAAACAACTCGCTGATCGCAGCGGGTCCTGTCTTGATCGCAGCTGTGATCGCATCTCGATGGGCGCTGGACGGATCGACGTCGCGCCATGCATCAGCGAGTCGACCAAGGTCGGCCTCACCAAAGGTTGGCAAGCCAGTGGTGGCAGTGGTGGCAGTGGTGGCAGCGGTGGCAGCGGTGGCAGCGGATCTGGTGGGCGCCGAATCGGCGTGTCTCGCGCTCGAAATGTTGTCGTCGATGGGCATAGGTGTCTTCCTGTCCCGGAGTCGACGTCAGAGTCGACCCCGGCTTAGAGATTGCGCGAGTAGGCAGAGCGCGAAGCTCGAAAGCCGAGCAACTCGTGGGCCTGCCAGAGGACTTGTCGACCTACTCGCTAGGCCCCTTAGATGTAGGGCACTGCGCCGCGTAGCGCCAGAGCACTTGGTCCCAGTCTGTAGCGACAGGGCTGCGCAGGCAAGCCGAGGTAGCGAGGAGTACCCCCTGGGGACCTTGGTCCCTGGGCGCGGGTTACGCAAGGGCGGACACTGATACTTGTCAACTCAACACAGGCTCCACAAGGTGACCACGATGACCGCAATAATTCACACCCAAACCGCAGTCGATACCCCTGACGTCGATGTCGTTGCTGAGGTCGAAGCGCTGCTTGTGGGACTTGACGAATTCTTGCGTGACCCAATCGGGTATGGCGACTACGACTTCGCCGATCCCATATCGCTCAGCGAGTTTTCCTCCCACCGCCACATGCACGACCGATTTGTAGCCGTCCTGACCTGAGCGACGGCGCGAGGCGAGGCCGGCTGGCCATTCGGCACCCGACCGTCTCAGATTCTGTCATTGGTCAGGGTCGTGACCGCGCTGCGCGCTCGTTCGACGAGTTCGTCCATCGAGGCAGCGACCGCAGGTGACAATCCAAATCCGGGTTTCAGGTCGCCCGGTTCGATGCCTAGGACCCGTAGCGAGTCGGGCAACTGATTGAGTTGTTGACCAACTGCAAGCGCTTCGGCAAGACCGACAAGGCGTGAGCCAGTCGCCGTTTCGACGGCGCCGAGATCATCAAGTCTGTCAAGTGACAGGTCGTGCAAGGTGCCAACCGCGTCGCCCGTGCAGACGGCGTCGACGACCACGGCCAGGGCGCGGTCGCTCCATGCTTCGATTACCCGGTTTACGTCGCCGTCGAGTTCAACCAGGTCACAGCCCGGCACAGGTTCGTATCGGCACGCGTCAAGCACGAGCGGACCAACCCCATCATCGCGTCGCAGGGCGTTTCCGATTCCGATGATGACGATTCGTTCGCGTTGCGGGGATTGGCTTTCTGAGTTGGTCATTTGTGGTCCACGGTGAGGTCGAGGAACTGGCGCACACCGATTGCGCTGATCGTGGCTGCGGATGATCACTTCGGCTGACGTCGCTCAATTGGATCGTCGAGTTCACGGCGCTGAGAACTAGCGTCACGCGCTCGATAGCCATCGGGCTAGAGGTCGACAACCCCAGTTGACCAGCGATACCGCATCGGCGGCAGGGCCATTGGTCCTCCGTCCCACGGATCGGTGCATCTCGAGGATCCCACGCGTGACTCCCATCGAGCTCTCTTCGCTCCGGGAGCATCTCTGCTTGCGACCAATGTGGGGACCAATGACCCTGCCGAGAGCGGCGTCGCCAGTGCAGGATTCCTATGAACAAGCGTCAGGCGCGAGGAAACTGCTTGCTGGCGGGCGCCCGCTTTTGCGCTGCCCGCGAACCACTCGCGTGACCCGACACCATCAACCCTGCAGGAGCTCCCGCATGACCATCGATTCACCGAAACCTCGGCGCCTGATCTGTGACGCGATCTGTCAGGCAGTTCCAGCGGTTACCTCGGCCGAAACTGAAGACCTCGATGCGGAGGATCTACTCAAAGATGTTCTCGAGCTCGACTCGACGGATTTCTTCACTATCGCAACCGAGATTTCTGAGCGTTCTGGCGTCGAAATCCCCAAGCGGGACTATGTCCATATGGAGACGCTCGGCGCGTTCGAGGACTACCTCAGAGAACGGTTGGGAGCCGTTGAGGGGTAATTCCACGGGTCGGTTGAAGGCGTCGGAGGGACAAAAGGCTCGTTCAGCTACCGCGCCCGAGGTCGACGTTGTATCCGTCGAAGACAAGATCGGCACCGTTCTGACGATGACGCACGATTGCGATGAGGGTTGCGAGCGTCGCATCGCGGACCTCGCCATGATCGTCGCTTTGCTCGGCCAACGTGATCGTCTCGGTGACCTGGTGCGTCAGCACTGGATGTTCGTCCCGGACCTGTTTGATCTTGTGAGCGAGGCGCGGCGCAAGGTGAGTCAACTCGACGAATAGGCCATCGGGAGCCTCGACAACTTTGACGTGGTCGTCGAGCGCACGTTGCAACACGTAGAGCTCGCCCCGCACGAGATCTCGCCAGCCGACCTTCGCAATTGGCGAGGAGGTCGCCAGTTCAAGATTTGAGACGGCCTCCTTCAGTTTGACGCGATGTTCGCCCGCAAGTGCGAGCGCTTTGGACGTTGGCTTTGGATCAGACATAGAGATGGCCCCTGAAGCACACGTTACGATGTCATTGGTGCCAGCGCCAGGGCCATTGGTCCCAAACGGGGCGATGCATTGGGCTCCTCGTCGGTTTAGCAACAAGGGGAACGGGGCAGTCCCCTTGCATGGCCACGGACAATGAAATGATCAACCGCGTCTCCTGGAAGGTTCCGAATGCCCTCGCTCTTGTGGGTTCGCGTTCGGGTGACGAACGGAACGCGATGACAACGAGCTGGATTACGCAGCTGTCCATGGAACCGGTAATTTTCGGGATCGGGGTCGACAAGACCGCAGTAACCCATCGGCTGGTCTCTGAAGGACGGTGCTTCAGCATCAACCTGTGGGACAGCGACGACACCAAAGTCTTCGTCAAGTTCTCGAAACCGGCTGACGACGATGGTGAAACGCTGAACGGTCGCTCCGTCCGCGCTGCCACCACTGGTGCGCCGGTGTTCGAAGAAGCCATCGCCTGGATGGACTGCGAGGTCCGACAGGCCGTCGATTTCGGTACCCACACCCTCTTTGCCGGGGAGATCGTCGATGCCGGCATAAGAGATGACGAAGCAAGGGCCGCTGCAATGAGCGACACACGCATGAAGTACGGCGGCGTGCCTCGCGGTGGGCTCCACTGAGCCTGGTGCTGGCCGCGTCGAAACGCTGGATCGAGGCGCTGGCAGTAGTGAAGTGACCTAGGGCCCTATCTGAACGTCGCCATCCAGCTCATGCTTGATGTGGAATCACGAGAAGGAAACAGCACCATGACCCAGCAGGGCAAGACATACAGCGTTACGGAGATCATCGGCACCTCACCAGACGGTGTCGACCAAGCGATCCGAAACGGCCTCGCCACCGCCGCCAAGACGTTACGGAACCTCGACTGGTTCGAAGTCACCCAGATTCGCGGCTACATCGGCGAGTCTGACGCCGCTCCCGAGTACTTCCAAGTTGGGATGAAACTCGGCCTCCGATACGAAGACTGAACCAGCGGTGCGGTCCTTAGCCGCACCAATGAGCAAGCGAC
This sequence comes from Acidimicrobiales bacterium, assembly GCA_041688925.1. Classification (GTDB taxonomy): domain Bacteria; phylum Actinomycetota; class Acidimicrobiia; order Acidimicrobiales; family UBA10347; genus UBA10347. The sequence goes on from JBDNHG010000250.1 coordinate 4,454, forward strand.
ACACAGAAGCCGCTGAGCCGGTGAGTAAATAGGCGCACCGACGACGAAGGAGACCATTGCGATGACAACGGCCGAGCAAGAAACACAAAGACTGACATCTCTCAGTAGTGCAGCAGAGCAGAAAGTTGCCCAGCGTGTTTGACATCGTTTCGGACAAAGAACTTCGAGAGCTGGCGGCGGTCGAGTCGTCGGTCTGTATCTCTATTTACTTACCCACGCACACGTCGGGACTGGAAAGGGCGACTGATCCGATTCGGTTGAAGAACCTGCTCTCCCAAGCCAAGCATCAGCTCGGATTGCAGATCAGATCCAGTGAAGCGGCCGAGTTACTCGACCCCGTC
>JBDNHG010000251.1:0-2299 GCA_041688925.1 Acidimicrobiales bacterium
AACTGATCGCGAGGGGCGGGGGCTGGCAACCACGCCGCCAATGCGCAATAATGACAGTTATCGGCTGCGAGGTCGACGGCACGGGCCGTTGAGCAAACGGGTCGATCAAGGGGAGCCGTTATGACCGCCACGACGAATTCGACTGAGTTCATTCGTTCGCTTGATGCCAACGATCCAAACAATGTCGACACCATCTTGCAGGTCACCAACACCGACCGCGACGAGGTGATCTCCGCCGTCAAGAACAACGCCGACACGATCTTCACGTGGGACTACGAAAAGGGTGCCCGACCCCGGCTCACGAAGCTGTATGAAAAATCGAAGCACTCGATGTGGGACGGCGAGACCGACCTCGACTGGTCGACCAACGTCGAACTCGACCAGCTCGGCGCTGACATGGCCATACTCGGAGAGGTGCAGTTCCGCCCAATACATCGCGCTGCCGAAGAACCAGGCAGCCCGCTGAAGAACTGGGGCGAGAAAGAATTCCAAGAGTTCAGCATGCAGGGGCTCGTCTGGCAGCTCAGCCAGTTCCTGCACGGCGAGCAGGGCGCACTCGTCGCCACCGCCAAGATCGTCGAAACTGTCCCGTGGATCGACGCCAAGTACTACGCATCGACCCAAGTCATGGACGAGGCCCGCCACGTCGAGGTCTTCGCAAAGTACCTCGACACCAAAATACAAGACAGCTACCCGATCAATCCTCATCTCAAGCACCTGCTCGACGACGTCGTCAACGACTCGCGCTGGGACATGACCTATCTCGGCATGCAGATCATGATCGAGGGCCTGGCGCTCGCTGCGTTTGGTTTCTTGCACTCGATGACCACCGAACCGCTACTCAAAAAGCTGCTGCGATATGTGATGAGCGATGAAGCCCGCCATGTTGCGTTTGGTGTCCTCAGCCTGCAGGAGGTCTACGAAAACATGACGTTGGCTGAGATCCAAGAACGCCAGGAATTCGCATTCGAGGCTGCCCTGCGCATGCGTGACCGTTTCCTTCAGCAGGAGGTGTGGCATCGCATGGGTGTCGAGAATGTAAAGCCGATCATCCACGCCCAACTCAATGCCAGCGAAGAAGAAAAAGAGTTCCAACGGCTGCTGTTCAGCAAGATCGTGCCTAATTGCCGCAAGCTCGGTCTGCTCGACGCCGGCGAAGGCTGGCTGCGCACCAAGTTCGAGGAGATCGGCGTCATCCAGTTCGAGAATCTCGAATCGACCGACGACGAATACGCCGACTTCGCTCTAGCCGAGAGCTGACCACCCGGCAATCCGCTGGATCGCAGGGCGGAATCATTCCGGCCCAGAACCTCAAGACTTCGGGCTCGCGACCGATGGTGGGGCACGCGTTGCCTTATCTGCCCGGTTGCCTTATCTGCCCGATGGTGAGACCAATGCGGTGCTCCTGTCTCCCACAAGGTTCGCGGACCCCATCATGTCTGATCTCGCCCACACAAATGACGAGAGCTCCCCGCCCTGGGATGCTCCGCCCGCCCTCCAACTCGTGTCGGATCCGCCGATCGAAACTCTCGTGGACGAAGGCAAAACAATGGACCAGCACGTCACGTATCACCCGGTCACCGACGAGATGATCGCTCTGTACTCGTACTACGTGTTCGACGAGCAGGGACACGAGGTCGCCGCCGCGCACTGCGACAGCATCGGGATGGACGAAGCGCACAAGCAGCATTTTCTCGGCCTGCTCGCAGGCTTCGCCGAACCCGGCGACTTCCCGTTCGATCAGACCCACGGGTTCAACATCGCCCTGACCCAAGGCTTCTTCGGTCGCTACTCCTATGTCAATGACGCACACCTGTCGGCACTCACCGACGTTGTTGCGGGCTACACCACCTCGTGGCAGGATCTACAACCCGAGTGGAGCGCCACCGAGACGGCGCAGAACACACTGCTGAGCCGATACTCGAGCGGAATGTTCATTCCTGCCGAACAGGTCGCACGATTCATGACCGATGCCCACGGTGACGCTGCGTTGACCGAAGCGCTCGCCACCCACTTTGCGGGCCACAAGCTGACCGTTCTGTGGTCGGCGCTACAAGCAGCGCACGAACTCGGCGCCGGGCTTCTCGAAGCAACCGGCGTCATCGTGCCCGACCCCGACGATTTGATGGCGACGACCTGTTTCTCTCGCTACGACCAGTGCGACCCGGCGAGCCTGCAGGCACACATCGACAATCCGGCGCCGCCGCCACCGGCTCCTGCCGTTCCCGAGCTTCCGGTGCGGGCGCACATGGCGGTCAATGTCATGCCGAGTGCCGGCGAACGCCTGCCGTCGACACCG
>JBDNHG010000252.1:0-3504 GCA_041688925.1 Acidimicrobiales bacterium
CGTCGATATAGGCATTGGCGCCTACATCACTCTTGGCGCCCAGAAAACACAGATCTCGGTACGGGATGCGGGCTCGGTCAAGCCATTCGACGGTGTCACCAGCGGCGGCTGAATGCCCCCAGTTCACATAGAGCCGATGAGTGACGATGCGAATCCACACGCCGGCATCGCTGAGCCGCCACAGGCTCTCGGCGGCACCTTCGATCACCTCGAGGTTCGCTAACAAGCGCCCTTCGGTGACTGCCGCCAAGTGCATTTCCTCGAATTGGGCGTCGTCGAAACCCCACTCGCGGAAGTCCCATGAACGCTCGAAAGGAAGTGTGGCCGGGTCTCGATTCAAGCGTTCGGCACAGAAGTCACGGAACGCCTTGGTGTAGTCAGCGCACACGCCATCGAGATCGACGCCCAGCACGAATGCATTCCCGGTAGCCGCCATCAGCTGCTCACAAGAGTTCGCTCAGCGCACGCTGGGGCCGCGCTCCCATGTGCGAGATGACCTCGGCCGCTGCCCGTGAACCCAGCATGCCAGCGTCGTACATGCTCAGTCCATGCGTCAGCCCGTAGATCACGCCGGCTGCATATTGGTCGCCGGCACCGGTCGTATCGACGACAGAGGCCACCTGCACGGCGGGAACTTCGATCGTCTCGTCGGCGGTCACGATCAGCGATCCTTCGGGCCCTTTTGTAGCACACAAGATGTCGCATCGGCCGCGGACCATCTCGATTGCTTCGGCATGATTCTTGGCCTTGGTCAAGGTCATGAGTTCTTCTTCGTTGCCGAACAGCAGGTCGATGTCGTTGTCGACCAGGTGATGCCATTCGTCGAAATGCCGGTCGACACAGAACGAATCGCTGAGCGTGAACGAAATCTTGCGGTCAGCGGCCTGTGACACGGTGATCGCATGCCGGATGGCGTCCTTGGTCACATCGACGTCCCAGATGTAGCCCTCGCAGTACAAGAACTTGCTTGCTGCGACCACGCTGTCGGGGATATCGCTGCGATACAAGGTCGTGGCAGCGCCGAGGAATGTATTCATCGTGCGTTCGGCGTCAGGGGTGACGACGACCATCGATCGACCTGTTGGCTCGACGCCATCGCCAGGGTCGACGGTGAACTGCACGCCGTTGTCTTCGCACGCTGCTCGAAACACTCGCCCGAGATCGTCGTCGGCGACCTTGCCGATGAACGACGACGTGCCTCCAAAGGAAGCAACACCAGCCATTGTGTTGCCGGCCGAGCCCCCCGACGTCTCGGTCATGACGTCCATCGCGTCATAGAGCTCAACGGCGCGTTCCGCGTCAATGAGCACCATGGCGCCCTTGGTCAATCCATACGTTTCGATGAACCCGTCGTCTTGCTGGGAAATCACGTCGACGATCGCATTGCCTATACCGACAACGTCAAAATCTAAATCTGCCACTGCGGCACCGTACCCGTACGATTGGCGTGTGGAAAGCATCAACCAACATCGCCTGCCTCGAACCATCGCGCCAACGAAGTACCAGTTGCGCCTGCGGCCCGACATCTCGGCTGCGTCTTTCGCCGGATCTGTCACCATCTCCGCGCAGGTATTCGAAGACACGACAGAGATCGTGCTCAACTCGATCGAGCTCGCCATCACATCGGCCACGGTGCGTCAGAGCGGGACCACCCAGACGGCCACGGTCCGCCTCGGCGAAGACACCGAACGGCTGCACCTCAGCGTCGATGACAGCATCGCCACCGGCGACATCGAGATCGACATCGTGTTCGACGGCGTGCTCAACGACAAGCTGCGCGGGTTCTATCGCAGCAGCTTCGAAGACGACGACGGAACCGAACACACCATCGCGACGACCCAATTCGAGTCAACAAACGCCCGGCGTTGCTTCCCGTGTTGGGACGAACCCGACCGCAAGGCCGTGTTCGATGTGACCCTCGAGGTTCCTGATCACATGCTGGCCGTATCGGCCATGTCTGAGACGTCCCGCACCGACCTCGGCAATGGTTGGGTCGAAGTCGGCTTCGCACCAACACCGGTCATGTCGACCTATCTGCTCGCCTTCATGGTCGGCGAAATGGAAGCCTCGCCGGCGATCGACGTCGACGGCGTGCCAGTACGCATCATTCACCGCCCCGGCCGAGGCGACGAGATCGGCTTCGCCCACGATGCTGCGGTTTTCTGTCTGCGTTGGCTGACCGACTATTTCGGCGTTGCTTACTACGGCGACAAGCTCGACCTGTTGGCCATCCCCGACTTCGCATTCGGCGCCATGGAGAACACCGGCTGTGTCACGTTCCGCGAGGTCTTGCTCCTCGTTGACCCCGACGAGACGACACAGCCCGAACAACAGCGCTCGGTCGCCGTCATCGCCCACGAGCTCGCTCATATGTGGTTCGGCAACCTGGTCACCATGAAGTGGTGGGAAGGCCTGTGGCTCAAAGAGGCCTTCGCCACGTTCATGGAAACGTCGGCCACCCACGCCTATCGACCCGACTGGAAAGTCTGGGAAGGGTTCTCGATCGACCGTTCGTCGGCCTATCACGTCGACTGTCTGCACAGCACCCGCGCAATCGAGTTCGAGGTCGAGTCTCCCGCTGATGCCGAAGGCATGTACGACGTTCTCACCTATGAAAAGGGCGCGTCTGTTGTTCGCATGCTCGAACAATTCGTCGGAGCCAGCAAGTTTCGCGACGGCATCCGCACCTATATGCACACCCATGCCTACGGCAACACGGTCACACGCGACCTCTGGAACGCCATTGCGTCGGCGACCGACCAGCCAGTCGAAGCCATCATGCACGAATGGATCTACCAGGGTGGCTTCCCGCTGATCGAAGCGAAGATCGATGGCGACGAACTCGCACTCGACCAGAAGTCATTCAAGCTGCTCGACAATGCTCGTGTCAGTGCTGCCGGCGGCGCTGGTGGCAATGCTGGTAGCGATGTTTCGGCCGATACCTGGAAAGTTCCTGTCACCGTCGAGATCGGCGATAACTCGCAACGAGTTCTCATGGACCCGCAGGCCTATCTTCCTCTCGACGATGCTGCGGCGACCGTCATCATCGACCCCGAGAGCCATGGCTTCTTCCGTGTGCGCTACGACCCGATGCTGGCCGAGCGACTCGCACGGACCCTCATGCAGCTCAGTGCTGGTCAACGTCACCGGCTGTTCGATGATCAGTTCGATCTCGTGCTGGCTGGGCACGTAACGCTGGCCGAATACATCGCACTTGCCCGAGCGCTGAAGGGCGAGACGAGCCCGCCGGTGTGGTCGACCATATCGAGTGGCTTCTCGACGCTCAGCCATGCAACCAGCAGCCGAGAAGACCAAGCCAAGATCGGCGCGATCTGGGCAGCAGTAGCCGGGCCGCAACTGGCCGCGCTCGGCTATGAGCGCGCTGACGACGAAACAGATCCACTCGTGAACGAGGTGCGAGCATCGCTGTTTGGCTCACTCGGCTCACTCAGCGGCGACGCCGACGTGATCGCTCACGCTCGCAGCATCTACGACGGCACCATC
>JBDNHG010000253.1:0-4373 GCA_041688925.1 Acidimicrobiales bacterium
CAACGAAGCACCAGGTGATGTCACGCTCGCTTGGAATCAGCAACACTTCGACCGCTGTTGCGCAGTCGGCATCAGCGCCGGCAGCAACCGTGGTCTCGATGTCGATCGAAGCCTCGCGGACCTCGGCATTGTCACTGTCACTAGCCGGCTCGACGCCGGTGAGCACGGTTCCGTCGAGTTCGGAGGCAAGTCCGGTCACGCCGGCATTGCTGATCAGGCCAGTGTCAGGAATCTCGCCGGGAATCTCGACACGAACACTGTCACCAGGTAGCAAGACGTTGCTTCCGGTGTCAGCCAACGCGTCGACTGGTTCGCCGTCGCCGATCTTTGGAGTCGAAAGATCCACGTTCGTCAGTGGGAACGAGCCGATGTTGGTGATGAGTGCACACCAGGTGATCGGCAGGGTCTCCATGTTGGCAACCAGGCTGTTCAGATTTTTGGCAACCGTCACGCAGTCTTCGTTGGCCTTGGAGACCGAGTGGATCAGCGAGATGCTGACGCTGGGTGTGTCGATGAGTGCATCGTCGTCGTCGGGAGGAGTTGGACCGTTTGGCCCGGTTCCGGTCACGACGGCGACATTGCGCAGCGGCGTCGAGGTACCGACGACCACGTCGTAATCCACTGCCCGGCCCTCGACATCCACTGCCCGGCCCTCGACCGAAGGCAACGAACCGATCTTGATCACACCGTTCGGGGCCTGATCATCGCTGATGTGCACGTCCGTTGCGTCGCCTGCGCCGGTGTTCTGGATTGCCACGCAATAGGTGACGGTCTGACCGGTGGCAACCGTTAGCGGGTCGCCAGGTCCTTGCACGCCGTTGGCGAAGCTCGGGCACGTGCCGTTCGGGCCGAGCACCACGGTCTTGACGATCTCGAGGATCGGGTCAGGCAGTGCGTCGACTGCGATCTGTGCGTCGTCGGTGACATCGTCGAGTGCGCCGTCAGGACCATTGCCACTTGCGGTGGCGGTGTTCACTGTCGGCGTGTTGAGGTTGACGGTGACGTCCTAGTTGACGGTCTCGACAGCATCAGCAGCGAGTGTGTAGATAGTGAACGGATCTGGAGCCTGGGTGTCGTTGATGACGACGTCGGTTGCGATACCGACACCACTGTTGTGCACTGACACGCAGTAGGTAACGGTGTCACCGTCGTCGACGGGCAATGCTTGGCCGAGGCCCGGCACACCGTTGTCGAACGTCGGGCAGGTGCCGTTGGGGCCGTCGATGACCGTCTTGACGATCTCGAGCTGCGGCTGATCCTTGGGGTTGACCTGGATCAGTGCGGTGTCTTGCACTGGATCGATCGGCCCGTCGACGTCGTCGGCGGTGGCCGTTGCGGTGTTGCGCAGCGGCGTCGAAAGGCTGACCTGCACGTCGTAGGTTGCAATGCTGTCTTCGCCTGCGGCCAGGTCGGGCAAGGAGATATCACCCGGTGCCTGCGCATCGGTGACGACGACATTTGTGATCGGGCCAGGTCCGGGGTTGCGAACGCTGACGCAGTAGGTGACGAAGTCGTCGACGGTTACCGGCAGTGCTGGTCCGTCGCCGATGGTGCCGTTGTCAAAGGTTGGGCAGGTGCCGTTGGGGCCGGCGACAACCGTCTTGACTATTTCGAGGCTGCCGGGAAGGCACGGGAAGTTGACCGGTGTTGGATCATCGACGCCGCCAGAGCCATTGTCGTTGTTTGGCTGAGCGCTCAGGCCGTCGTCAGAGAGGTCCTCGACGGGGACATTTGCAGCCCGACCCGTTACCTGGGTCTGGTTGAGGTAGTCGTAACCGGCAGCGCAGTCGCTCCAGTTGTCGATGCTGAGTTCAGGCGTGTACGTAACGCTGAGTGTGATGACTTCGCTCTCTTCGGCCTCGATTGCGCCGCTGGAGATCAGTTCGAAGTCGTTGACACCGTCGAAGCTCTGGTTCAGTACCAGACCACCGCTGGTCGACAAGCCCGTGACCTCGATGTTCGAGAACGCTGGATCGCGGAGATCGTCGGTGAGCTGAAGGTCGTCGAGGGAAATCCCCTGCGGGGTGCCGGTGGTGAGTGAAGCACCCACGCCAGCGACGGCGTCATTGATAACCGACTGGATGGTTGCCGATGATGGCAAGTTGTTACGCATGCGCAGTTCATAGGTGACATCGAAGCCGGTGCCATTCCATGTCGGACCGGCGACAACAGCCTTGGCTGCACCAACGGCTACGCAGCCGCCACCCACCGCAAAGCCGGATTGGCCATTGCTGGGGTCGGTGCGCAGCATCTGGATGCCGGTGACGGCACCGAGGAAGTCGACCTGCACGCGACCGTTGATCGATTCGGAGTCTTCGCTCTGACCGTTCAGGTCGTCGAGCTCAACCGCGAGGTTTGAGCTGCCGGCGAAGGTGAACTGGTCGTCGCCACCAAATGCCGCTGCCTGCCCGGGCACCGTCCACTGTGGGGTGACGGTGAAGCCCTCTGCGGGCTGGTCGACGTCGGTGAAGATCCACTGGCTGTAAAAGAGTGGCGCGCTCAACGAGACCGTTGCGCCGTCGCCCTCGGCAAGTTCGATGCCCTTGGGCTGATCGTTGCTGCCACCGTCGCCGCCCTGAGGGAAGAAGCCGGGGTATTGGGTGCCCGGGTTACCCTCGCTGGTGATGACGAGATCCATCGTTACGCCGCCGGTGGTCACTGACGCGGTGCCACCGACGTCCATGCGACCAATCGGGTTCACGTTCTCGGGGAACGGGTCGAAATAGGTCGGGCTATCGCAGTAGGGATAGGGGTTTGGGGCCGGACCAAAATGGGCCGGGCCAGTTGCTTCGGTCTGCGGGCCGCCATAGGCCGGTCCGCGCGCCTCGGCTGTCTCGCCGATCACTCCAACCGACGCCACGCTGGCGACCAACATCGCCATTACGACTGAACACGCAAACATGATTCGTTTGGCGCGATCGCGCCCATTAGTACTCATTGAACCCCGCATCACTTCTCCTTGATTCTGGGTCCCGATTGCTCTCTGCCACTTGCCGCACTCGGGTACCGCTCACGCTAAACCGGATGTGCACGCAGCAATAGCTGATTCCAAGAAAAAGCGTGCGGCGACTCAAGATCATTCACGGTGTGTGGTGGCGCATGTGCCTTGCGTGGCGCGATCCATCCGTCCGGTGCTAGTCGCCTAGATCAGAGGAGAAACTCTCACAATTGAGCAGGATTCTCAGGATTGGTCCAATCGCCGCTGGCCGACCGCAAGGTGGTGATCGTGTCGGCAATATCGTCGAGTTGTTCGTCGCTCAGGCCGTTGACACCAAAACCCACCGTCTCGAGCGCGGCCGCACATCGCGGCGCGAGACGACCGCCACGAGTGGTTAATTGCACAAGTGTCGTCCGGCGGTCAGTCGGATGCGGCAGACGTTCGACCAACCCGTCTTGAACCAACCGATTGACCAAACTCGTCACGCTTGTCGGATGAACTTGCAGCCGCGAACCAATCTTCCCCATCGGGAGAGACTTCGCTCGCGAGAAATACAACAGTGCCAGCACCTCGAAGCGGCTGAATGTCAGATCGAATGACGCAAGCGCAGCATTGATTTCGGCCAACAGAATCTGATGGGCGCGAGTGATCGATGTGGCGGCGACCATGGCGCGTCCGTCCCCCCACTCGTACTTCTGCCAGTTACGGCGCGCTTCCTCGATCGGGTCGAACTCAAGACCCATGTGTGTCCCTCACCCCGCCGAGGGTAGCTGAGGCCACGAGCGCAACTCGACGTATCGCCGCCGTGCACCCTGTCGTTGCCGGTCGGCCCGTGGATCGCGTCCGAAGAGACAAGCCCGACGGCGACGCGATGTTCGCACTGTCTGGGACTAACATCACAGATAGTTGGACTTCCTACTATCTGGAGCACCCATGAAGGATCCGTCCCCCGACCAGGCACGCGCTGCTTGGCAAGAGGCATATGACGCCACACGATTGCGCGACGTGCCGTTCGAGACAATGTCGGGCGTACCCCTCGAACCGCTCTATGGCGACGGTCCCTATCCCGGTCAGTACCCCTACACCCGTGGGCTACACGCCGCCGGCTACCGGTCACGGCTGTGGACGATGCGCATGTTCGCCGGGTTCGGCACTGCCGAAGACACCAACGCCCGATTCAAGGAACTCTTGCGGGCCGGTGGCGGCGGATTGTCTACCGCATTCGACATGCCCACGCTCATGGGCCGTGACAGCGACTACGACTGGTCGCTCGGCGAAGTCGGACACTGTGGCGTCGCCATAGACACACTCGCCGACATGGAAGACCTGTTCGCGGACATCGACTTGAGTTCGGTGTCGACCTCGATGACCATCAACGGCCCTGCGGCGATGATCATGGCGATGTACATAGCGGTTGGCGAGAAGACCGGTGTCG